>NZ_CAXVWM010000014.1:0-39066 GCF_964263775.1 Agreia sp.
GCCTCGGCCTTCGTCAGCTTCGAGCCGGCTCCGGGACCGGCGGCCACGAAGTCGGTCTTTTTGCTGACGCTCGACGCGGCCTTGCCGCCCGCGTTCATGATCGCCTCGAGCGCACCCTCGCGGCTGAAGCCCTCGAGCGACCCGGTGGCGACCACGGTGACGCCCGAGAGCACGCCGCCCAGGGCGGCAGCTGCGCCAGGCCCCGGATGCCCCGGGGTTGAGAACTGCACGCCGGCTGCTGCCCAGGCTTCGACGATATCGACGTGCCAGCCGATGGAGAACCACTCGATCAGGGCGTCGGCGATGATCATACCGACGCCGTCGACGGCGGCGAGCTCGTCTCGGGTGGCCGCGCGGATGGCGTCGAGAGACCCGAAGTAGTCGGCCAGGGCACGCGCGGCCACCGGGCCGACATGGCGGATCGACAGCGAGACGAGGATGCGCCAGAGCGGCTTGGTCTTGGCCTTCTCGATCTCGGCGAGCAGCTTCACGGCGTTGGTGGAAGGAACCGAGAACTCGTCGCCCGCGAACTCCGCCGCATCAGGATCGAACGCACCGTCTCGCTTCTGGCGCTTGCGCTGGAACGGCATGACGCGCTTGGGTTCGCCGTCGTCGGTGAGCTTGATCATGCCCGTCTCGTTGTCGCGCACGACGACGGTGATCGGGAAGAGGTCGCGCATACTGAGGGCGAAGAGCCCTGCCTCGGTCTCGAGGGGAGGCTCGGAGGGCTCGAGTGGCTGCGTGAGCGCCGCCGCAGAGACCTCGCCGAGCACCTCGATGTCGAGGCCGCCCCGCGATCCGACGTGCTCGACGCGGCCGCGAACCTGCGCCGGGCAACTGCGGGCGTTCGGGCAGCGCAGGTCTTTGTCGCCCTCTTTCGCCGGGGCGAGCTTCGTGCCGCACTCGGGGCAGTTCTCGGGCATCACGAATGCGCGCTCGTCGCCGGTGCGCAGTTCGACGACCGGGCCGAGCACCTCGGGGATGACGTCGCCCGCCTTGCGCAGCACCACGATGTCACCGATGAGCACGCCCTTGGCCGTGACCACGTCTTGATTGTGCAGCGTGGCCTGACGCACCTCGGAGCCGGCCACCTCGACTTTCTCCATCACTGCGAACGGCGTCGCCCGGCCTGTGCGGCCGACGCTGACGACGATGTCGAGCAGGCGCGTGTTGACCTCTTCGGGCGGATATTTGTAGGCCGTGGCCCAGCGCGGTGCACGGCTGGTGGCGCCGAGCTCGTCGTGCAGGGCCAGGTTGTCGACCTTGATGACGATGCCGTCGATCTGGTGCTCGACACTCGCGCGATGAATTCCGTTGTAGCGGACGAATTCGACCACGTCGTCGACTGAATCGAAGACCCGGTAGTGCGTCGAGGTGGGGAGCCCCCATTCGGCCAGCAGGTCGTAGACCTCGCTCTGCGCGTCGACGGGCGGATTCGGCCAGGCGCCGATGCCGTGCACGAGCATGCGCAGTCGCGACAGGCGATTCTCGACGAGGGCCAGCTGCTTGGCGTTCTTGCCCTCGGTCTTCTGCCGAAGCGAGCCCGCGGCCGCGTTACGGGGATTCGCGAACACGCGTTCGCCTGCCGCCTCCTGGGCGGCGTTCAGCTCATCGAACGATGCGACAGGAAAGAAGATCTCGCCGCGCACCTCGACGAGCGGCGGATGCCCGGTGCCCTTCAGGCGCGCAGGGATCTGCTGGATGTGCAGCACGTTGTCTGTGACGTCTTCGCCGACGACCCCGTCGCCCCGGGTGGCGGCCGTGACGAGCACGCCGTTCTCATAGCGCAGGTTGATGGCCAGGCCGTCGATCTTGAGTTCGGACAGGTAGCGCACGGCGCTGCGGCCGGCATCCCGCTCGATCTTGGCGGCCCACTCGCGCAGCTCTTCTTCGCTGAAGACATTGTCGAGGCTCAGCATGCGCTCGGCGTGTGTGACCGGCGTGAACATCGTGGTCTCGGCACGACCGCCCACCGTCTGGGTCGGGCTGTCGGCGCTCTGCAATTCGGGGTGGGCTCGCTCGAGGGCGTCAAGCCGGCGCACGAGGGTGTCGTACTCGGCGTCGGATGCCGTCGACGCGTTCTTCTCGTAGTACTGGTCGCGCAGCTCGAGGATGCGCGTGGTGAGCTGCTCGGCCTCGACCTTGGCCTCTGCCAGGTCGGGGGCGACCTCGTCGGGCAGAACCTCGGGCATCAGGCCACGACTCCCGCCGGCACTGCACTGGTCGAATCAGCACTGGTCGAATCAGCACTGACCGTGCGGTCGATCGTGCACTGCCCGAGAACGCGCGTGCCCACATAGACGACGGCCGTTTGACCGGGCGCGACGCCGTTGAGCGGGTTGTGCGGTGTGATGACGAGTTCGTGATCGGACGCCGGTCGCTGGCCCTCGACAGGAACGGAAACCTCGAGGCGCCTGACGACCGCGGTGGCGGGAACCGGATCGGCGTGGGCCCGGATCTGCACCTCGCACTGGAATGCGACCTCTGGATGCTCGGGGGCGAGCCCCGCCCAGGTGAAACGCGCGCCGGCTATCTCGGAGATGTCGAGGGCTTCTTTCGGGCCGACGACGACCTGGTTGGTAATGGGCCGCACCTCGAGCACGAACCGCGGCTTGCCGTCGGGAGCGGGCATGCCGAGGTGGAGGCCCCGGCGCTGGCCGACAGTGAACGAGTGCGCCCCGTCGTGGCTGCCGACGACGCTGCCGTCGCGCTCGATGACCTGGCCCGTCTCGGCACCCACTCGCTCGGCGAGCCAGCCCTTCGTATCGCCGTCGGGAATGAAGCAGATGTCGTGGCTGTCGGGCTTCGACGCCACCGAGAAGCCACGCTCGGTGGCCTCTGCGCGAACCTCGGCCTTGGACGGCGTCGTGCCGAGCGGGAACATGCTGTGCGCCAGCTGTTCACTGGTGAGCACGCCCAGGACGTAGCTCTGGTCTTTGGCCCAGGTCGCCGCCCGGTGCAGCTCGCGATTGCCCTCGGAGTCGGTCACGATGTTGGCATAGTGGCCCGTGGCCACGGCGTCGAAGCCAAGGTCGACGGCCTTCTCGAGGAGAGCGGCGAACTTGATGCGCTCGTTGCACCGCATGCACGGGTTGGGGGTGCGCCCCGCCGAGTATTCGGCCACGAAGTCGTCGACGACGTCGGCCTTGAATCGCTCGGAGAAATCCCACACGTAGTAGGGGATGCCGATCTTGTTGGCTACGCGCTGCGCATCCATCGAGTCTTCGATGGTGCAGCAGCCACGCGCGCCAGTACGAAGCGTGCCCGGCATTCTCGACAGCGCCAGGTGCACCCCGACCACGTCGTGCCCTGCTTCGACCGCCCGCGCAGCAGCCACCGCGGAGTCGACCCCGCCACTCATCGCTGCAAGAACTTTCACACGACGAGCTTACGGGAGGCCTAGGACACCATGCCGTGTCTGTCTCCTCCAGAAGATCTGCCGAACCATATCCAGAGGGGGCGAGCCGTGAAAAAGATAAGCACCGCAAACAGGCTTTGGTTGATCACGCCGAAGTACGAGAGTCCGCCGACCATGGCGAAGACGGTCCAGTTCACTGCGATGTCGGCGATGATCACCGCGCTGCCCAGCACGATTCCCGAGCGCCGTCGAAAAATGATAAGCGCAGCGGTGGCCGGATCCAAGATCGTTAGTGTCGCCCAGAACAGCCGAACGCCGAGAGGGAAGGCGCTGTAGGCGTTCAATCCGCCGACGATGAGATCAGCCGTGTGAGTGGTTGTCCCAACGAGGAAACCGACCACCCAGATGACTTGGAACACTCTGAGCGCTCGTGCTGAAGCGGCGAGAGCGATCACGCGGTCATAATACCGAGCCAGCAAGGCGCCAGGGCATCCGACACAACAGCGGCGGAACTGCTATTTTTCGGGGCTCTCTGCCGGGTCGGACTCGGCCTGGGCCTTCATCGCTGCCTCGACGTCGAGCGCCTTGAGCTGAGCGACCAGGTCGGCGAGGGCGGGCGCGGGAAGCGACCCCGCCTGGCGAAACACGGGCACGCCGTTCTTGAACGCCATGAGCGTCGGAATCGAGGTGATCTGCGCTGCGGCGGCGAGCTGCTGCTGGTCTTCGGTGTCGATCTTTCCGTAGACCACGTCGGTGTTGTCTTCGCTGGACTTCTCGAAGACGGGGGCGAACTGCTTGCAGGGGCCGCACCAGTCGGCCCAGAAATCGAGAAGAACGATCTGGTTGTCGCTGATGGTCTTGTCGAGGGAATCGGCTGTGACGGTGACGGTAGGCAAAATGGCCCTCCTCGTGAAAATCGTGGATGTATGGACGTGCGGTTCGCGAAACGCTAGCCGCACGCCCTCTACAACACAGGGGGCTTCCGCCCCATTCCCGACGCTACGAACCGAGGGCTACGGGCGGATGCCCACGGCCTCCGGGTTCTCGTTCGAGCCGGGGGCGCTCGGCTCGAGCGCCGCGGCGACTCGACCGCCCAGGGTCGCGTCGACGTTCGACCAGTACTGCAGCACACGAATGCGCAGCTCGGCATCCGTCACTTTCGAGACGTGACCCGCGATGTTCGCGACGAGCCGGTCGCGAGCCGCGTCATCCAGAACCTCGCGCACGAGCGTGCCGGCCTGGCCGAAGTCGTCATCCTCTGTGTGCAGGGCCGCGGCCGCGCGCATCAGCGCGCCGTCAGACTCCCAGCCCGCGTCGGCGCCGGCCCGGGCGGGGTCGGCGTGGGGGCCGCCGTGCGAATTCGGCGCGTAGACCGGCGTCTCGGGGGCGTTGAACCCGTGGCGCATCGCGCCGTCTTTCGAGTAGGAGTTCACGGGCGCGGTCGGCGCGTTCACGGGAAGCTGCGCGTGGTTCGTTCCCACGCGGTAGCGGTGCGCGTCGGCGTAGCTGAAGATGCGGGCGAGCAGCATCTTGTCGGGGCTGGCCGCGATTCCGGGAACGAAGTTCGATGGCGCGAACGTGGCCTGCTCGATCTGCGCGAAGTAGTTCTCGGGGTTGCGGGTCAGGGTCATGGTTCCGACCTCGTGCAGGGGGTAGTCGCCGTGCGGCCAGACCTTCGTGAGGTCGAACGGGTTGAAGCGGTAGGTCGCGGCATCGGCGTAGGGCATGATCTGCACGCTCAAGGTCCAGCTCGGGTAGTCGCCGCGCTTGATGGCCTCGGACAGGTCGCGGATGTGGAAGTCGGCGTCTTCTCCCGCGATGCGGTCGGCGTCGGTCTGGCTCAGAATCTCGATGCCCTGGTGGGTCTTGAAGTGGTACTTCACCCAGAACCGCTCGCCCTCGGCATTGATCCACTGGTACGTGTGCGAACCGAATCCGTCCATGTGCCGCCAGGATGCCGGAAGGCCACGGTCTCCCATGAGCCAGGTCACCTGGTGCGCGGTCTCGGGCGAGAGGGTCCAGAAGTCCCATTGCATGTCGTGGTCGCGCAGGTGAGTTCCGGGCAGGCGCTTCTGCGAGTGGATGAAGTCGGGAAACTTGATGCCGTCGCGAATGAAGAAGACGGGGGTGTTGTTGCCGACGAGGTCGTAGTTGCCCTCGTCTGTGTAGAACTTCAGCGCGAAGCCGCGCGGGTCGCGCCAGGTGTCGGGGCTGCCCTGCTCGCCGGCGACCGTCGAGAAGCGGGCGAGCATGTCGACGGATGCGCCGGGCTGGAAGAGACTGGCGCGGGTGTAGGCCGAGACGTCGTGGGTGGTGACGAACGTTCCGAACGCTCCTCCGCCCTTGGCGTGCACGATGCGCTCCGGCACCTTCTCGCGATTGAACTGGGCTAGTTTCTCGACGAGGTAGTGATCGTGCAGGGTGATCGGGCCGTCGGTTCCGACGGTCTGCGAGTGCTCGTCGCTCGCGACGGGAGCGCCCGAATTGGTGGTGGTGAAGGCGTCGGTGGACATGGTTCTCCTCAGGATTCGGGCCGGGGCCATCGCATCCGGTTCGTGTGTCGTTACGCGTCAACATTAGGTGTAGTTCTGAATTACTGAACACTTCGACTCGTTGGCGCGCCTCCCGCCGTCGGCGCGGCTGGGCATTCGTCCAGCCTCCTGCTGCACACTGAGACACCATGTCTCTTCTGGCCGAGACGCCGCGCGCGTCGATCTCCGCGGCGCGTCGGCTCTCCCCCACCCGCCGCGCCGTGAATGCCGTCGTCGTGATCGCTTCGATCGTGCTTGCGGCCGTCATCGTGCTGCACAATGTCGTGCCGGATGTCGGTGGCATCGGCCTGCTCGTCGACTCGGCCGCCCCGTGGCTCGGCCTCGGCATCCCCCCGCTCGTCGTGCTCGCGGCTTTCGCTCGACGCGGCCGCGCCTGGGTCGCCACACTGGTGCCTGTCGTCGCGTGGGTGCTGATGTTCGGCGCGTCGATCATTCCCCTGAAATGGACCGCACCCGCCGCGAGCGCCAGCACTCTCACTGTGGCGAGCCAGAACATCGAGGCGAGTTCGGGTACGGGCGCCGCGTCCGCCGCCGACCTTGTCGCCACCGGCGCGCAGGCGGTCGCCATCCAGGAGATGGACGCCGACTCGAGTGTGGAGATCTCGACCGTGCTCGACGCCGCGTACGAGTACTCCTACCAGGTGGGAACGGTCGGCCTGTGGAGCAGCTACCCCATCCTGAACGCCCAGCCCTGGGATCTCGGGCTCGGCTGGCAGCGCGCTCTCGCCGCCGACCTCGAGACGCCCGAGGGCCTCGTCAGCATCTATGTCATCCACGCCGCCTCGGCTCGGGTCGGCGACCACGCAGACCGTGACGAGATGCTCAAGAACCTCGCCGATGTTCTTCCCCATGACGAGAACGATCGCGTGATCGCGGTGGGCGACTTCAACGCCGCGTCCACCGATAGGGCGTTCAAGCCGATCCTGTCGCAGCTGTCGGAGCCCAATCAAAACGACGGCCTGTTCGGCTTCACGTGGCCCGCTTCGCCCTTTCCTCTGGCAAGGCTCGACCACTTTGTGCAGAGAGGCCTCGACGTCACCTCGAACACCGTCATCCCGGCGGGCGGCAGCGATCACCTCGCGATCGTGGCCACCGTCAATCTGTAGAAAAGTTCATCGTGCGTGGCCGAGCGGCACGACGCGGTCGCTGAGGCCGGCCTTGGCGGCCTGCGCGAAGGCCGCAGGCAGCGCGGCGACGAGCGCGTCGACGTCGGCCTCGGTCGTTCCGTGGCCGAGCGTCATGCGCAGCGCTCCCCGGGCGTCGGCCTCGTCGAGGCCCATAGCCGTGAGCACATGCGACGCCTCGGGAACCCCCGCCTGGCACGCCGACCCCGTCGAGACGGAGAGCCCCGCCACGTCGAGCAGAAAGAGGAGCGAGTCGCCCTCGCAGCCGGGGAAGGTGAAGTGGGCGTTGCCCGCGAGCCTGCCCGCAGCATCCGGATCGCCCCGCAGCACCGCCTCGGGAACGGCCAGCCGCACGTTCTGGATGAGCCGGTCGCGTAGTGCGGCGAGCGCGGCCGCGTGGCCGGACACGTCGGCGGATGCGCGGCGCGCGGCCACGCCGAAGGCGACGGCGCCGGCGACGTCCTGCGTTCCGCTGCGGCCCCGCTGCTGGCTGCCGCCGTGAAAGAGGGGCACGACCTCGGCAGAGCGCGACAACAGGAGCGCACCGACGCCGACGGGCCCGCCGATCTTGTGCGCAGAGATGCTCAGGGCCGCGGCTCCCGACGCGTGGAAGTCGAGCGGCAGGTATCCGAAGGCCGAGACGGCATCGACGTGCGTGGGAACGCCGAACTCTTGGGCGACGGCGGTGAGCTCCGCAACGGGCTGGATCGTGCCGACCTCATTGTTCGCCCAGAGCACCGAGACGAGGGCGACGGATTCGGGATCGCGCTCGATCGCCTCGCGCAGGGTCTGCGGATGGAGTCGGCCGAGCGAATCGATTGGCAGCCAGTCGATCTCGGCCCCGTCGTGGGCGGCCAGCCACTCGACCGCGTCGATCGTGGCATGGTGCTCTGCGCCCGGAACGAGGATGCGCGGGCGCGGCCTCGCCTCCTGCCGCTTCCAGAACAGACCCTTGATTCCGAGGTTCACCGCCACGGTACCGCCGGAGGTGAACACCACCTCGACGGGCTCGGCCGACACGCTCGCCGCGACGCTCTCTCGAGCCTCTTCCAGCATCCGCTTCGCCTGCTGCCCCTGGCTGTGGATCGACGCCGGATTGCCGACCACCCCGAGCGCATCGACGTAGGCGTCGCGCGCCTCGGGGAGCATCGGCGTTGTGGCCGCATGATCGAGGTAGACGGGCACGACGACTCTTTCTGTGATCTGTTCGGAACCGGGCAATCACTACTCTAAGACGCATGACTGTCGCCGATCCCCTTGCCAACATGGGCGTTCGCCTCACGGCCCACGGGGGCGAGCTGCGGGTCTGGTCGGAGCATGCCGACAGGGTCGAGCTGTGCCTGTTCGACGATAAAGACGCGAACTGGATCTACAAGACCGTCGAGCTGACCCGCGATCGGCACGGGGTGTGGTTCGGTCGCACCCGTGAGCTCGTTCCCGGTCGTCGCTACAACCTGCGGGTCTGGGGTCCGCTCGGAGCCACTCACCGCTTCGATCCCACCCGTCTGCTGCTCGACCCCTACGGCAAGGGCATCCAGCGACTCAGTTCGGGGTCGCAGCGTTCGGTGGTCGTCGACGAAGCGTTCGACTGGGCCGGCGTCACCAAGCCCAACACCCCCCTCGACCACTCGGTCATCTACGAGGCGCACCTCAAGGGCCTGTCCGAACTCAACCCGCGCATCCCCGAGCAACTGCGCGGAACCTACGCGGGTCTCGCGCACGAGACCACCATCGGCTATCTGGAGAACCTCGGCGTCACGGCCGTGCAACTGCTTCCCGTGCAGTCCTTCGTGTCGGAGCAGCGGCTCATCAAACAGGGCCTCCGCAACTACTGGGGGTACAACACCCTGGGGTTCTTCAGCCCGCACGCGCTCTACGCCTCGAAGTCAGCCCAGGCGCAGGGTCCGAGCGCGATCCTCCGCGAGTTCAAGGGCATGGTCAAGCTGCTGCACTCCGCCGGCATCGAGGTTCTGATGGACGTGGTCTACAACCACACGGCCGAGGAGGGCCCGGGAGGCCCGACCACGAGCTTCCGCGGTATCGACAACGCCGGCTACTACCGCCAGACGGCCGGAGGCAGCTACATCGACGTCACCGGATGCGGCAACAGCATCAACACGGCCACCCCGGCCGTCTCGCGCATGATCCTCGACTCGCTGCGGTTCTGGGCGAACGAGGTGCAGGTCGACGGCTTCCGGTTCGACCTCGCGGCCACGCTGGGGCGCAACGCCGACCACTATTACGACCCGCAGCATCCGCTTCTCGCCGAGATCGTCTCGGACCCGGCGTTGCGACACGTGAAGATGATCGCCGAGCCGTGGGATGTCGGCATGGGCGGATGGCAGACCGGCAACTTTCCCGATGGCTGGTCGGAGTGGAACGACCGCTACCGCGACCGGATGCGCAAGTTCTGGCTGCGCGACATACGATCGATTCGCGAACACGGCGACCCGGGCGACGGTGTGGGGATGCTGGCGACGCGACTCGCCGGGTCGTCGAACACGTTCGCGCAGAACCGGGGGCCGCTGTCGTCGATCAATTTCGTCACCGCACACGACGGGTTCACGATGGCCGACCTCACGGCCTACGACACGAAGCACAACGTGGGCAACGGCGAGTCGAACCGCGATGGCACCGACAACAACATGTCGTTCAACCACGGGGTGGAGGGGCCGACGTCGTCGAGGCCGATCGAAGCCTCTCGTCGCCAGGCCATGCGCAACCTCATGGGCACACTGCTGCTCTCGGCTGGCGTTCCCCTGATCACCGCCGGCGACGAGTTCGGCCGCAGCCAGAAAGGCAACAACAACGCCTACTGCCACGACAGCGAACTCACCTGGCTGAGCTGGGACAGGCGGCGCTGGCAGAAGGACCACTGGAAGACGACGCAGCACCTGTTGAAGCTGAGGCGCGAGAACCCCGCGCTTCGACCGGTTCGCTTCGGCATCTTCGGAGAGACCACGCCGGGCGCGAGCCAGATGGACTGGTACGACGCGTCGGGTCGGTCGATGTCTGTCTACGACTGGAACGCAGCAGAGAATCGCACCCTGCAGTACATGGCGGCGTCGACGCCGGAGCACGAGGCGTTCAACCGCATCCTCCTGGTGATCCACGGCGTCGAGCAGCCGGTCACCGTGACTCTGCCGGTGCACCGCGGCGTGACCTCGTATACCGAGCTCTGGAATTCGGCCGACGACGCCCCGAACCCGCACGAGGGCCCCACCTACGAGCCGGGCGACGAGGCCGAGATGTCGCCCTCGAGCCTGCGCCTTTTCCGCGCGAACTGACCCCGCCCCCTCCCTCCGGCCCTTTTCACGGATGAGGAAAAACCGACGACACGCCGCATCTCGCGGAGCTGGCCTCGGCGTGTCGCCAGATTTTCCTCATCGGCGAAAGGGCGAAAGGGGCGTGAGGCCAGCGCGGGTGGCACGTTCTCGACGGAGCACCATCACGATCGTCGACAGAACGGTCGGCCAGTCGAAGAGGACCATCGCATAGGTGAAGTGCAGGACGCGATAGCCGAGCGCGTTCAGGAATGCATCGCGCTTTCGATCCGCGGTGAACGCCTCGTGGCCCGAATGGTGCTCCGAGCCGTCGACCTCGACGGCTATCACGCCGTCGATCACGAAATCGACACGCAGCCCCTCGGCCACGACGACCTGAACCTCGAACGGAAGCCCCGCGGCCAGAAATCCCAACCGAGCCGCCGATTCGACGCCGCTCTCGGCACGACCGTCGACGAGATCGATCGTCGGTCGGAGAACCGCAGGAACCGATGCGCGCAACTGCCGCAGACTCTCGTCGGTGATCAGACCGCAGTGCGCTGCAGAGTCGAGCGTCGCGACGACACTGTCGCGGGCCTGGCACGAGACCAGGTGCCGCAGGTATGCCAGGCGCTGCATTTCGTATCCGCCCGAGGCGCTCCATGCCTCGTCGTCCCAATGGAGGGTTACGTCGAGTCGTTCGTCGGATGGAGGATAGCTCGTCGAGTCGCTCCGACTTCGAAAGGCGGATCCAGTGGCTCGGACGCAGACATGGAGCTTCGCTTCGTCGAGCACCCAGAGTCCCTCCGCGGCGGCCGCGGAGACACAGGTGAGGACGCCGCCGACTCGCACGGCCTCGACGACCCGACGGTCGACATCCGGAAGGCAATACCAGCCGATTCGCGGCCGGATGAGCACGCCGAGATGCACCATTCGGGCTATGGAGATGCCGGAGATGCCGCACCGTTCGAGGTCTCGGCGCCGAGCAACGCCACCATGTGTCAACAGAAAACCAAACGCATCACCATTCATGCCAGGCAGCGTGCCTCACGGCGAACGGCTCAGTGGGTCGACGACGTCATTCTGCAGAGAAGAATCATCTCTCGCGGCGTGGGGAGGACTGGACCGCAGATGCCGCATCATCATCATTCGCGGATGAGGAAGAAACGACGACACGCCGCCTGACGACGACTCAGATGTCGGCGAGTCGCCCGTATTTCCTCATCCGCGAAAGGAGAGGAGGAGGAGGAGGCGCTGGACGCTCCGTCAGTGGGCCGTCGCGATGAGGCCCAGTTCGGCCGGCGAGGCCAGGTGGGCGTGCTTCGGCACGACCCGCACGGTGTAGCCGAATGCGCCGGCCCTCGAAAGCGTCAGGGTGCCTTCGAAGAGAACGACGCCCCCGGCATCCGGCACCGACGCAGCCGACGGCGACAGCGCGAACGTGGCCACCTCGCGCAGTTCGTCGCCCGTGCCGGCCTGCCCGTAGACGACCTCGACGGCGACGTCGTCAGAGCTGAGACCTCCGAGTTGCACCTGGGCGCGCAGGTGCAGGGAGTCGCCCACCTGCGGGGTGTCGTCGAGACCTCCCGATTCGACGTGCACGACCTGCACCGCGGGCCACCGATCGGTCATCCGCGTCTTGTACGCCGACAGCTCGCGGGCCGCCTCATGGTCGCGCGCAGACATGACCCTCGCGGCCGCCGCGGCCTTCGTGTACAGCCGCTCCGTGTACTCCCGCACCATGCGCTCGGCCGACAGGCTCGGGCTGAGGGTGGCGAGGGTGTGCCGCACCGAGGCGAGCCACCGTTTCGGGATGTTGTCGGCGTCGCGGTCATAGAACCGGGGTGCGACCTGGTGCTCCATCAGGTCGTAGAGCGCCCCTGCCTCGATGGAGTCGCGTTCCTCGGGAGTGCTCGCCCCGTCGGCGGTCGGAATCGCCCAGCCGTTCTCGCCGTCGTAGTACTCGTTCCACCAGCCGTCGAGGATCGACAGGTTGAGTCCGCCGTTCAGCGCGGCCTTCATACCGGATGTTCCGCACGCCTCGAGCGGGCGCAGCGGGTTGTTGAGCCACACGTCGGTGCCGGGGTACAGCAGCTGGGCCATCCCGATGTCGTAGTTGGGCAGGAAGACGATGCGGTGGCGCACTTCGGGATCGGACGCGAACTGCACGAGCTTCTGGATGAGCCGCTTGCCCTCCTCATCGGCCGGATGGGACTTGCCCGCGATCACGAGCTGGATGGGGCGTTGCGGGTTGAGCAGGATCGACTTGAGGCGCGCGGGGTCGTGCAGCATCAGGGTGAGGCGCTTGTAGGTCGGAACGCGACGCGCGAATCCGATGGTGAGCACCGTCGGGTCGAGCAGCGTCTGGTACCAGGCGGGCGCGATCGACCCCGGATTCTGCAGGGCGAACGCCTCGCTCACGCGGCGACGCGCATCGTGAACGAGCTGACGGCGCATGTCGCCGCGCGCGGCCCAGAGGTCGCTGTCGCTGACGTCGCGGCTGGTCCAGTCGGCGTTCGTGGTGTCGGATGTGCCGAGTCTGGAACTCGCCAGTTCTTGCAGCAGCGGGTCCGTCCACGTGGCCGCGTGCACCCCGTTCGTCACCGACGTGATCGGCACGTCGTCGACGTCGAAGCCCTTCCAGAGTCCCTGGAACATGCCGCGGCTCACGGCCCCGTGCAGCTGTGAGACCCCATTCGCCCGCTGGGCGAGACGCAGGCCCATGACCGCCATGTTGAAGACGTCGGGCGAACCGCCCTCGTAGTCTTCTATTCCGAGGCGCAGGATGTCGTCGACGGACAGGCCCGGAAGCAGGTCGTCCGAGAAATAGCGTTCGATGAGCGCGCGCTCGAACCGGTCGATTCCCGCCGGAACGGGAGTGTGCGTCGTGAAGACGGTTCCGGCTCGCACCACCTGGAGCGCGGCGTCGAAGGCGAGCCCGTCTCCGATGAGGCGCGAAATGCGTTCGAGGCCCTGAAAACCGGCGTGGCCCTCGTTGGCGTGAAACACCTCGGGCTCGGGCACATCCCGAAGCTCGGCTGCCAGCTTCAGCGCCCGCACTCCACCGATTCCGAGAAGCAGTTCCTGCAGCAGCCGGTGTTCGCCACCACCACCGTAGAGTCGGTCTGTGATGCCGCGCAGGTCTTCGGCGTTCTCGGGGATGTCCGTGTCGAGCAGCAGCAGGCGCACGCGGCCGACCTGCGCCTGCCAGACCCTTGCGAACAGGGCTCGCCCGTCGGGAAGCGCGAGCGCGACGTGGGCCGCAGATCCGTCGGCGAGGCGCAGCACGGTGAGGGGAAGCCCGTCGGGGTCGAGCACGGGGTAGCTCTCCTGCTGCCAGCCGTCGCGGGAGATGGCCTGGCTGAAGTATCCGGCACGGTAGAAGAGTCCGACGCCGGTGAGGGGCAGCCCCAGGTCACTCGCGGCCTTGAGGTGGTCGCCCGCGAGGATGCCCAGGCCGCCGGAGTACTGCGGGAGAGCTGCCGCGATGCCGAACTCGGCCGAGAAATACGCGATGCTGTTCGGCTTCTCGCCCTCGAGCTGCTGGTACCAGCGCGGCTCGGAGAGATAGCGGTTGAGGTCATCCCGAAGACTGTTCGCCCAGGCAACGAATCCATCGTCGTGCGACAGCTCGTCTAGGCGCTCCGGCCTGACGGCGCCGAGCAGGGCGATCGGGTCTCCGCCGGTCTGCTGCCAGTCATCCGGTGAGATCCGCGCGAACAGCGCTCGGGTGGGCTCGTGCCACGACCAACGCAGGTTGGATGCGAGCTCACCGACGGCTCCAAGACGTTGCGGCAGCACGGATCGAACGGTGAATCTTCTGATCGCCTTCACGACAAATTCTTCCCATCGGCGCGCCACCGCCAGTCGTCTCACGCCCCGCGGTGCACACCGAGGGCCAGGCTTCGCCCAGCCTAGGACAGGCTCGCTTTCGCCGCATAAACAACCGGGAACCGTTTCCATAATCACCCGCGAACGATTGACCTTTCTTGGTACGGTCGAACCGTGGCAAAGACCCAGGCACCCAAGCAACCGCCCCTCTCCGATTCCGGACTCGGGCGCATCCCTATCCTCGACATCTTCCCCAGCGTTCCCGGTCAGCGATGGCTGCCCAAGGCCTTCGCGGGCGAGGTCGTGCCGTTCGGAGCCGTCGTGTTCCGCGAGGGCCACGACGCCGTCGGGGCCCGCGTCGAGGTGGCCGGCCCATCCGGCCAGCGCCGCGAGCGCCTTCTTCTCCCCCTCGAGCCGGGAACCGACCGGTACGGGGCGCTCGAGCAACTCGGCGAAGAGGGCACGTGGCGCTTCCGCATCCGTGCGTACTCCGACGACTTCGCCACCTGGCAGCACACGGCCTCGATCAAACTGCCGGCCGGCCTCGATGTCGACGTGACCCTGGCCATCGGCCGCGAACTGTTCGAGGCGGGCCGGGTGGATGCGACGCGGCCCGACGCGCAGCGCGTGCTGTTCGGCAAGGTGGCCAACACCCTCGGCGACTCCTCGATCGACCCCGTCGAGCGTCTCGCCGCGGCGACGAGCCCGGCCGTGCTCGACGCCATTGCGGAGCGCCCCTTCGAGAGCCTCACCACCTTCTCCGAGTGGAGGCAGATCACGGTCGAGCGCGAGCGCGCCGGGTCGGGTTCGTGGTACGAGTTCTTCCCTCGGTCAATCGGTTCGCAGAAGAACGCCGACGGAAGCTGGACCAGCGGCACGTTCCGAACAGCGGCCACGCGCCTGCCCGAGGTGGCCGCCATGGGCTTCGACGTGCTCTACATGCCGCCCATCCACCCGATCGGCCTCTCGTACCGCAAGGGCCCCAACAATTCACTGGATGCGGGTCCGCACGACCCCGGGTCGCCCTGGGCCATCGGCGGCGCGGCCGGGGGGCACGACGCCATCCACCCCGACCTCGGCACGGTCGCCGATTTCGGATACTTTCTGACGCAGGCCGCCAATGCGGGACTCGAGGTCGCCCTCGACTTCGCCCTCCAGGCGTCTCCCGACCACCCCTGGGTCACCGAGCATCCCGAGTGGTTCACCACGCTGCCCGACGGAACGATCGCCTACGCCGAGAACCCTCCGAAGAAGTACCAAGACATCTACCCGATCAACTTCGACAACGACCCGAAGGGCATCCGGCGCGAGACTCTACGCCTGCTGCGCTACTGGATCAAGCTCGGCGTGCGCATCTTCCGGGTCGACAATCCGCATACGAAGCCGCTCGACTTCTGGGAGTTCGTGATCCACACGATCAACGCCGAATATCCCGAGGTCGTGTTTCTCGCCGAGGCTTTCACGCGACCCGCGATCATGCAGGGCCTCGCCAAGGTGGGCTACCAGCAGTCGTACACCTACTTCACGTGGCGCAACACGAAAGAAGAGCTCGAGGAGTTCCTGCACGGGCTGTCGCACGAGACCGACGCGTTCTTCCGGCCGAACCTCTGGGTCAACACCCCCGACATCCTCACCCAGTACCTTCAATTCGGCGGGCGGGCCGCCTACAAGATCCGGGCCGCGATCGCCGCGACCGCGGCGCCCACCTGGGCCGTGTACTCCGGCTACGAGCTGATCGAGAATGTCGCCCGCCCCGGCGCCGAAGAGAACATCGACAACGAGAAGTACGAGTACCGGCCCCGCGACTTCGCCCTGGCCGAGGAGACAGGCCAGTCGATCGCGCCCTACATCACGAGGCTCAACGAGGTCAGGCGCGAGCATCCCGCGCTGCGCCAGCTCCGCAACCTCGAGCTGCACTGGAGCGACGACGACGCGGTTCTGGTCTACTCGAAGTTCATCGCCGCCGAGTTCAGCGCAACCGGCGAGCCCGACGCCATCATCGTCGTCGCGAACGTCGACCCGCACTCGGTGCGCGAGACCAGCGTGCACTTCGACGTCTCGAAGTTCGGGCTCACGGGCGCCGAGCAGTTCAGGGTCACCGACCTCGTCACCGGGGCATCCTGGATCTGGGGCGTGAGCCACAACTTCGTGCGCCTCGATGCGTTCACCGAACCCGTGCACATCCTCCAGGTCGAACCGATCGACGAAATCTGGCCCGACACGCAGCCCAACGGCGCAGACAAGGCGGCTCACTGATGTCCACCCTCGACGGAGCCGGCGTGCTCTCCATTCCCGATGTTCCTTCCGACGTGCTCGACAAGGTCGCGGCCGGCTCCTACTACAACCCGCACGGCGTGCTCGGCCAGCATCCCATCGAGGGGGCGGGCGCCGACGGGGTCACCGTCATCCGCGCCCTCAGGCCCCTCGCCAGATCGGTGGTCGCGGTGCTGGCATCCGGCGCTCGAACCGAACTCACCCACCTGCACGGCGGAATCTGGCAGGGCTACACGCTCACCGGTCTCGGCGACTACACGCTGGAGGCCCGCTATGACGACGACACCGTCTGGGCCAGCGACGATCCCTACCGCTTCTCCCCCACACTCGGCGACGTCGACATCCACCTCATCGGCGAGGGCCGGCACGAACGACTCTGGGATGTTCTGGGCGCCCACTACAGGTCGTGGCACGGCGTCGACGACGAGGTCGCCGGCACCTCGTTCGCGGTCTGGGCTCCGCACGCCCAGGCCGTGCGCGTCATCGGCGACTTCAACTCGTGGGACGGCCTGAAGCACTCCCTGCGCAGCCTCGGCAGTTCGGGCGTCTGGGAACTCTTCGTGCCCGGCCTCGAGCCCGGCAGCAACTACAAGTTCGAGCTCCTCTCGCAGTCGGGCGAATGGGTTCGGCGTGCCGACCCGATGGCCCGCTACACCGAGATCCCGCCCCTCACCGCCTCGGTCATCGGCCAGTCGGCCCACACCTGGGGCGACGACGAATGGATGTCGCGGCGCGCGTCGAGCGATCCGCACGCGGGCCCCATGAGCGTCTACGAGATGCATGTCGGATCCTGGCGGCCCGGACTCTCGTATCGCGAATTGGCCGACCAGCTGATCGACTACCTGACGGAGCTCGGCTTCACCCACGTGGAGTTCATGCCGCTCGCGGAGCATCCCTTCGGCGGGTCGTGGGGCTACCAGGTCACGTCGTACTACGCGCCGACCTCGCGGTTCGGTCACCCCGACGACCTGCGCTATCTCATCGATCGCCTGCACCAGGCCGGCATCGGCGTTCTGGTCGACTGGGTTCCCGGGCATTTTCCGAAAGACGAATTCGCGCTCGCCAACTTCGACGGACAGCCGCTGTACGAGCATCCAGACCCCCGTCGCGGCGAGCAGCCCGACTGGGGCACGCTGGTGTTCAACTTCGGCGATTCGCAGGTGCGCAACTTTCTCGTCGCGAATGCGCTCTACTGGCTCGAGCAGTTTCACGTCGACGGCCTGCGGGTCGACGCCGTCGCGAGCATGCTCTACCTCGACTACTCCCGCAAGGAGGGCGAGTGGCTGCCCAACCAGTACGGGGGGCGCGAGAACCTCGAGGCGATCAGCTTCTTGCAGGAGGCCACGGCCACGGCATACAAGCTCTATCCCGGCGTCATCATGATCGCCGAAGAGTCGACGAGCTGGCCCGGCGTCACCCATGCCACTAACCAGGGCGGGCTCGGCTTCGGGCTCAAGTGGAACATGGGCTGGATGCACGACTCGCTCGAGTACATGGCAACCGATCCGCTGTACCGCTCGTACCGCCACGGTGAGATCACGTTCTCGTTCGTCTATGCATTCAGCGAGAACTTCATCCTGCCCATCAGCCACGACGAGGTCGTGCACGGCAAGGGTTCGCTGCTGAACAAGATGCCCGGCGACCACTGGCAGAAGCTGGCGAACCTGCGCTCGTACCTCGCGTTCATGTGGGCGCACCCGGGCAAGCAGCTGCTGTTCATGGGCCAGGAGTTCGGGCAGCCGTCGGAGTGGTCGGAGGAACGCGGGCTCGACTGGTGGATCCTCGACCAGCCCGTGCACCGCGCGCTGCTCGGACTCGTCTCGCAACTCAACCGGGTATACGCCGAGAATCCCGCCCTCTGGCAGCGTGACCACGACGCGTCGGGCTTCGAGTTCATCGACGGCGGTTCGTCGAACCAGAACCTCGTGTCGTTCCTGCGTTGGGACGACGCCGGCAACCCCATCGCCGTACTCATGAATTTCTCCGGCGCTCCGGTGGGGCCCTACCGGGTGGGCCTGCCATTCGGGGGAACCTGGGACGAGCTGATCAACACCGACGCTGCAGAGTACGGCGGTTCGGGGGTGGGCAACTTCGGCTCGGTCGAGGCGGAGGATGTTCCGTGGTCGGGGCGGGCGGCCTCGGTCGAACTCACACTGCCGCCGCTTGCGGCGCTGTACCTCAAGCCTCGCCGCTAGTTAATACGCCATTCCCTGAGCCTGTCGAAAAGCCCTTCGACAGGCTCAGGGAACGACCTAGTAGAGCAGGCCGGTGAGGCGGGCGCGAGCCTTGACGACTCGGGCGTCGTCGATGCCGACCACTTCGAAGAGCTCGATCAGGCGGGCGCGAACCGTGTTCTTGCCGGGCTGGTCGAGGGTCGGAAACAGGGTCAGCAGCCGGTCGAAGGCATCTTCGATGTGCCCGCCCGACAGGTCGAGGTCGGCCACCAGCAGTTGGGGTTCGAGTTCATTCGGTCGCGCCGCCGCGTCGTTGCGGATCTCGGCCTGCGTCGTGTCTTTCAGGCGCGACAGAAGGCTCACCTGCGCCAGTCCTGCGACCGCGAGGCTGTCTCTCGGATCCTGCTTGATGGCCGTCTCGTACTCACGGATGGCCTCGTCGAAGTCTCCACGCGCGATGGCCTCGTAGGCCTCGGCATGGTGCGGGGGCAGGGGCGCCTCGACGGGCGCGGCGGGGGCGGCATCCGATGCCCCGTCTGCGACCGCGGTACCGGTGACTCCCTGCTGAACCGCGAGTTCGAGTACCTGCTCGATGACATCGCGCACCTGCTCCACCGGGTGGACGCCCGCGAAGAGACCGATCGGCCGGCCTCCGACGACCGCCGCGACCGTGGGCAGCGTCTGTGCCTGGAACGCCTGCGACAGCTGGGGGTTGGCATCCGCCTCGACCGTGACGAGAACGAAGCGGCCCGCGTACTCGGCGGTCAGGGCGCGCAGGATCGTGTCGAGCTGCGCGCTCGGCTCGTTGTATGCCGCGCCGACGACCACGACGACCGGCACCGTGTTCGAGAGTTCGATGAACGCGCTGAAGGCGGCGTCGGTGCCCTCGATGACGAGGCTCGGCAGGGGCACGGGCACTCCGGACGCGGCGGGAGCCGATCCCGGTTGTGCGGCCGCCGCACCGGGAGCCGGACGGTTGACGAGCGACGAGAGGTCGACGGCGCCGCGAAGGCTCGCGGCAGAAGGGGGAACTGAACTCATGGAAGCTCCTTGGCTTGAACGAGGCCCTGGGTGAACCCGAGCAGCCTCGGCTTGCCCGTCTCACCCGCGGACGGAATGTAGAACAGCAGTTGGTAGTCGTAGGTCGACTCGACGCCCTTGCCCGTGGCGGCGAGCCCGGACAGCGCCTTGACGGCACCCTCGGGCGTGATGGTCGCACCCGTCTGGGTCGGCTTGACGACCTCGGACTCACGAAGGTTGAACGACAGGATGGCCCCAGAGTCGTTCGTCGCCAGAGCGATGCCGTCGGAGATGGCCGGCACTGACGAGAACTCGATCGTCGCGGTGCCCGTCTCTTCGATCTTGGCCTTCTTGGTCGCCTTGTAGTCGGAGCCGACGCTCGTCACGAGGGTGTCTTCTTGGGTGTCGATCAGATCGTACGACGGGCTCGCACTGCCCTTCGCGAGGATGTCGGCATACGCCGCTTCGACTGCGTCGGGCGTCATCGACAGGAGTTTCGTATCGGGGGCGAGGCGCGACGCGCCGACGCTTGCGGCGGAGACGGGCGGAAGCGTCGTGTCGGGCTCGAGTGAGATCGCGTACTCGACCTTGTACTTGGCGCGCGCCGACTCTTGCACGAGGGTGACCGCCACCGGGGCAACGGTCTTGTCTTCGTTCTCGACGATGGCGAACACCGTCTTGGGCCACGCGGTCGTCGCCTGGGGAAGGACGACCGAGGCCGTTCCCGACGGGATGGCCGCGGGAAGCACGTACTCCGGGAGGGCCGCGTGAATGGCATACGAGGCGGTGCGGAGCTCGAGCGCGGGGCCGGTGAACCGCGGATCGAGGGCGTCGCCGTCGAAGGCGGAGTTCGCCGCGCTCTCGACCGCGATGACCCGCTCCAGTATCGTCTCGACCTGCTGCTCGGTGACCGCGGGCAGTACTTCTGCGGCGGCGGGCGCCGTGCTCGTGGGACTGGGCGTCGGCGCCGGCGTCTCGGTCTGCATGTCGGAGGGTTCGCTCGTCGACTCCGTATCCGTGTCGACCGTGGGGGTCGGGCGAGGAGTCGGCGTGACCGTGCTGGCGGATACGGCCAGGGGCGCACCTGCGCCGAGGGCCGCGACGAGAAGCACGGGAAGCACGGCGGTCATCGAACGGGAGATGGCCTTGCGTCGTTTCGACATTCCAGACTCGATCGCGTGTGTTCGGGCCGGTGAGAACCGGCGACGGGGTGTGCCTGTGGGCGGCTTGCGCCGCGGACCCTGCTGGCGTCGCATGTGCCACAGGCCCCAGAGCAGCAGGGCCAATCCGATGAGGAGAACAAAGGCGCCGGAGAGCAGGAGTGGAACAGCCCAGGGCGTGGAATTGTCGATCGGCCACGACACGGTGATGTCGGATGGCGCGGCGTCGGTGCCGTTGGAGGCGATGATCGCCGAGTACCCGACGGGAACGTTGATCGTGCGGGTGAGGGATTTGTCGCCGGTGTACTGCTCGAGCCAGAGGTCGCTTCCGGCCGGATCGGCAGAGCCGCTGGCCACGTTCTCGGCCCCCGCCGGATCTGCCGCTACGATCGCCTCGGTCAGTGCGCCCGATTCTGCGTCGACCTCTAACTGCGAGTAGCTCGAGCCGTCGAGCCACGCCTCGACGTCGGCGTCACGACCATAGGCGATGAAGACCGCGTCGTCGCCCGAAAGCGCGACGGTCTGCGATCCGGGGTTCGCGCGAAGAGTGTCGGAATCGAGCAGCACGTAGGCCTCGTCGGTCGCGCCCGCGATCTTCGCGCTCACACTCCCCGGGGGCAGGAGGACGGTGCGTTGGGCAACACCGACACCGATGAGGGCCGTCGCAACGACGAAAGCGATGATCGCGAATACAAAGCGCACAGATTACTCCAGACAAAGACATTAAAAGATAGCCGATGAAGCCTGACGCCGCACTCAGGGTACGCCCAGTGCGGGCGCGGCGGCATCCTGCGAACCCGGCGGCTCGATAGAATTCGGTCACTCCACCGGCGACATTCGACAGCTCTGGGCAGGCAGGTTCCGTGAAGATCCACAACGCGTTCACCCTGGGGCTCGTGGGCACGCTGGGTGTCGGCGTCGGCATCCTGATTCTCACGTCGATCGCGTCGCTCGCGACGATCCTCACCTACATCGGCGCGGCATTCTTCATCGCGCTCGGCCTCGATCCGGTCATCTCCTGGTTCGAGAAGAAGAAGCTCCCCCGCTGGCTGGCCATCATCGTGGTCTTCGTCGCGGTGGCGGGCATCGTCGCCGCACTCGTGTTCGCCGTCGTGCCGATCATCGTCGACCAGCTCGGCCAGTTGTTCGACATCGTGCCCGTGCTCGTCGACCGGGCGCAGCAGGGAACCTGGGTAGACGATCTGTCGGATCAGCTCGGCGGTTTCGACGTGCAGGCGGTGATCGACCAGGTCACGAAGTACCTCACCGACGCCGGAAACTACTCGATCATCGCCAGCGGAGCCCTGGCCGTCGGCGCCAGCATCGCGAACGGCGTGTTCGGCACGATCATCGTGCTGATCCTCACCCTGTACTTCACGGCATCGCTCAATTCGATCAAGAGGGCGCTCTACCGCCTCGTCCCCGCCTCCCGACGCGAGCGATTCGCCGATCTCAGCGAACAGATCACTGACGCCGTGGGTCGCTACGTGGTCGGCCAACTGTCGCTGGGCGCCATCAACTTCGTGCTGAGCTACGTCTTCCTGTCGATCATCCAGGCCCCGTTCCCGGCGGTGCTCGCATTCCTGGCCGGCATGCTCTCGCTCATCCCGCTCGTCGGAACGCTCTCGGGCTCGATCGTCATCGTGCTGGTCTGCCTGATTCCCGGGCTCGGGTCGCTGCCGACCTTCATCGCCGCGGCCATCTACTACCTCATCTACATGCAGGTGGAGGCCTACCTGCTGAGCCCGAACATCATGAACCGTGCCGTGTCGGTGCCCGGCGCGGTCGTCGTGATCGCCGCGTTGGCCGGTGGAACGCTTCTCGGCATCTTGGGCGCACTCATCGCGATTCCCGTCGCGGCCTCACTGCTGCTGATCATCAAACAGGTGGTCATTCCCATCCAGAACGAACGGTGACGCGCCCGATCAGCCCTCGTAGGTGTCGGGCAGCGGCAGCACGGCCGGATTGACCCGCGCCACGATCTCGCTGAGCACCCGACGGGTCTGAGCCTCGCCGACCCACAGGTGCTTGCCGCCCTCGACTGTGACGAGCTCGATGTTCGGCATCACCGCGAACCGGGTCGCCGCCTCGGGAGGACGCAGGTAGTCGTCGAACTCCGGGATGAGCGCCGTCACCGGCACGTCGACATCGTTCCACGCCGCCAGTTCGTCTTCGGAGGTGCGGTGCAGGGGCGGCGACAGCAGGATGACGCCGTCGACGGCGTGCTCGATGCCGTACTTGAGCGCGAGCTCTGTGCCGAACGACCACCCGAGCAGCCAGGGATGCGGGAGCGAACGCTCGGCGACGAACGACATCGCCGCCTTCACATCCCACCGCTCGGCCACACCGTGGTCGTAGGCGCCGCCGCTCGTGCCCCGGGGAGACGAGGTGCCGCGGGTATTGAAGCGCAGCACGGCCAGGTCGGCGAGGGCCGGCAGCCTGTTCGCGGCCTTCCGCAAGATGTGCGAGTCCATGAAGCCGCCACCCGGCGGCAGGGGGTGGAGTGTCACCAGGGTCGCGACGGGGTCGCCCGACTCCGGAAGCGCCAGTTCGCCGACGAGATCGAAACCGTCGTCGGTATGCAGCACGATGTCTTCGCGGATCGCCGGAAGCACGGTCGTGCTGCGAATGTCGAGGGTGCTCACGTCAGTTTCCGATCTTCCAGCAGTGACTGTGCCAATGGCGACGGCCGGCGAGGTCGCTCGCTTCTCCCATCAGGCCATCGGCGCGCCACGCGACGATGTGGCCCGTGCCTGCGACGACCGGCAGCGAGCATCCGGGGCACACATAGTCTTTGACGGCCTGCGCCGACGAGAGCGATTGCACGTTCCAGGATGCGCCGCGCCGGTGTTCGATTCGACGACCGCCGGTGAGGATGCGCTCGAGGTCGAGCTGCGCATCGTCATCGCCTTCGGCCCCGCGGCGACGGGGTCGGTTGCTGCGGGGCATGCGTCAATCCTAGGTCAGTGCCCTGCGCCGTCGCCGTCTCGCAGGTGGTCGAGGCTGGCCTCCTCGAGGTCGAGCATCTCCTGGGCGCGGGCCAGTGCGGTCGACGAATAGCTGCCCCGATTGCGCGCCGCGACCAACGCCGCCCGCTCGTGCAGCAGCACGTCGCGCCGCACGAGGGCATACTGTTCGTTCACGGCTGGGGCGTGACCGCGTGAGGTCGCGGACTGCTCCCACGCGTACTCGCTGCGCCGCGCAGACTCTATCCGCACTCGCTCGATGACGGCAGGGTCGAGCACTCCGTCGACCGCGTCGGCGATCGTCGGATCGTTGAGGCGCTCGACTCCCCTGAGGCGGATGTGGTCGATGAGCTCGGCGAACTCCTGCCGTTGGCGTTCTCTGGGCGTGCCCTTCACGCCCGTGAGCCGGATGACGGCGGGAAGCGTCGCTCCCTGCACGACGAGCGTGACGATGGCAACCGTGTAGGCGATGAGCACCAGCTGCTCGCGGTGAAAGATCGTCTCGGGCAGGGACTGCGCGGCCGCCACGGCCACGACGCCGCGCATCCCACTCCACGACAGCACCACTCCTTCGCGTGCGCCCAGGGCCTCGGGATCGGGTCGGGCCCTCGGTCGCCGGCTGAAGGCGGTCATCACCGCCACCACGGCGAAGCGTATGGCGATCAGAACAGCGGTGGCAAGCAGCCCGAACAGAATCGCCTGGGGCACGTCGAACCGGTCGTGCCGCACGACCTCGACGATCGTCTTGAGCTCGAGCCCCATGAGCAGAAATACGCCGTTTTCGAGGAGGAACTGGAACGTGCGCCAGTTGAGCCTCTCGCTCAATCGCGCGGGGGCCGAGAAGCTGGTGGCCCCCAGATGGCCGGTGATGAGGCCGGCGGCGACGACGCTGAGCACCCCGGAGGCGCCGATCGACTCGGCCGGCAGATAGGCCGCGAAGGGCACCACGAACGAGATCGCCGTGGCGAGCACAGGATCGGGCACGCGCGCTCGAACGAAGACGGTGAGATATCCGATCGCCACGCCCAAGCCGACCCCGAGCACGACGGAGTAGGCGAACATGCCCAGCACCTGCCATGCGCTCACTGCGCCTGCGGTCGCCGCGATGGCGGTTCGCAGCAGAACGAGGGCCGAGGCGTCGTTCACGAGGCTCTCACCCTCGAGAACGGCGAGGAGTCGCGGAGGAAGGCCGAGACGCTTGCCGATCGATGTGGCGGCCACGGCATCCGTCGGACTGATGACCGCGCCGAGCGCGATCGCCGCTGCAAGGTTGAGCTCGGGGAAGAGCGTGAACAGGAGCCATCCCGTGCCGAACGCACTGGCGATGACCAGCACGACGGCGAGGGCCGAGATGCTGCCGATGTTGGAGCGCAGATCGACCAGGGGCAGACTGATCGACGAGGCGTAGAGCAGGGGCGGAAGCACCCCCGAGAGGATGACCGCGCTTGCGACGTGCACAGAGGGAACACCGGGCAGCAGCGAGATTCCGATGCCGAGAACCGCGAGAATGAGCGGCGCTGCGAGCTTGACCTTCGGCGCCAGCAGCGACACCGCCACGATCACGACGACGCCGAGAACCGCGATCAGAGCCAATTCCATGGGGTCAGCCTAGAGGCCGCGCGGGTCAGTACCAGTTCTCTTCTTCGGAATGCGCCCATGCGCCGCACGGCGTCGTATAGCGACTGGTGATGTAGCCGAGTCCCCAGGTGATCTGGGTGGCCGGGTTGGTCTCCCAGTCGGCGCCGACGGATGCCATCTTGTTGCCGGGCAATGACTGGGGAATTCCGTAGGCACCGCTGCTGGCGTTGTACGCGTTGTACCGCCAGCCCGATTCGCGGGCCCACAGCGAGTAGAGGCAGTCATATTCGGTGCTCGGCCAGCCGCGCTCCGCCACCATCTGCGCGGCCGTTGCCTGCGCGCTGCCGGGATCTGGCGCGCCAGCGGGTGGTGCCCACCCCCCGGACGCCGGTTTGCCTGCGCTGCCCGACGACTCGGTCGCCGTTGGCGTGGGCGTCGGCGTCGGCGTGGGTTTCGGAGCCTCGGTCACGGTGAAGCTGTCGCGAACGATGGATGCCGCCTGGCTCGACGACGTGACCGACTGCGACGGCAGGCTCGATCCGGGCTCCAGGGCCACGGTGAAATATTCTGAGGCGGCGACACCGGAATACGGGTCGACGACATTGACGAGAACCGATGCCCCGACAGCCGCCACACCGAGAAGCTGCAGCGCGAGACGGCCCGGTCTCGAGACGATCTTCGCACGACGCGGAGGAGCGGGATCGAGAACGCGGATAGGTGTCGCGCTGCGCGGGGAGACGGTCACCGAACTCACGCGAGGATTGAGAGAGACCCCCGAGGGTGCGTCACGTTCGAAATTTCTACCCACGATTGTTCGACTTTAGCGAACTTCGGGCGTTATTGCAGGCCAATGGACCGAACTCAGCGCACCGACAGCATCACGTCGATGACCGCGTCGAGCACGAGATCGACCTGGGCCTCGGAGTATCCGCGCGTGCGGGAGCGGAATGAGACCTGTCTCACGTCGTCGACTGTGACTGGTGAGCCTTCGCGAAAGTAGGAGATGAGCCGCTCGGAGAACGCATCGACGTCGCGCTTGTCGTACCCGAGTGTGAACGCCCCGCTGCCGCGGAATCGATGCGCAGCCGGCCGCTCGAGCCGCGCCAGAACTTCGCGGGCTCTCTCCCTCGCGCCAGCGAACCACGCTTCTTCGCCCAGTGACGACGAAGCCTTGTCTCTCTCTCGAGCGGCGAACGCCTCTTCGAGCCGCTCGAGGGCCGCGTCGACGGCGAGGGTCGAGTAGCCGCCCTTCTCGAGCCCGAAGGCCATGTGCCGGATGCTTTCGGCCGTGACGACCGTGCCCGTATCGCCCGGCTCTGCGCTGTACGCGATTCGGGCGGCCGCCAAGAACTTCTCGACCTCGTCGACCTTGTAGCCGGGTCGATTGGATCGCGATCGAGGGAAGGTCTGGCTCACGGGAACTATTCTGCCCACACTTGTCGGTCGACGCCTAAGCGAAGACGATGAAGAGCACGTACGCGGCGGCGGCGGACGGCAGGATCGAGTCGAGCCTGTCGAGGAAGCCCCCGTGGCCGGGCAGCCAGGTGCTCATGTCCTTGATTCCGAGGTCGCGCTTCAGCAGCGACTCCGACAGGTCGCCGGCCGTCGCACTCAGCACGAGGACCGTTCCGAGGATGAGGCCGAACCACCACGGCATGTCGAGCAGGAAGATCGAGAGCACAACACTGGACGCGACACCGAAGATCCACGAACCCGCGAAGCCCTCCCACGTCTTCTTCGGGCTGATGGTGGGAGCCATCGGGTGCTTGCCGAAGTTGAGGCCTGTGGCGTAGGCGCCCACATCGACCGAGACCACGACGATGAGGAACGTCATCACCCACCACTGGCCGTTATCGTTGCGCAGAAGCAGCGCCGCGATGCTGCCGAGGAATGTGATGTAGACCTGAATGAACACCCCGCCCGACATGTCGAGTGCGACGCTGCGCATCGGCGCCCGGTGGCGCGCTATCGACAGCTCGACTAGCCTCCAGAGCACGACCAGCAGCACGCCGCCGATCGTCGAGATCCACTGCCATTCGGCTCCGAAGTAGAACGAGACCGGCACGACGACCACGGTCGCGAGAACGCTGGGGACGCGGGGCACGTCGCGACCTGCGTGGCGCAGTGCCGTCGCGAGCTCGAAGGCGGTGAACGCGAGGAGGATCGTGGCGAAGACCACGAAGATGGCTTTGACGAAGACCAGACTGAAGATCATGACGAGCCCGAGACCCAGGCCGATGCCGATCGCGCTGACGAGGTTGCGGCCCGAACGGGCGGTGATCTTGTCGTTCGCGCGATCGAATTGCTCTCGCCGCTCTCGCACCTTCGCTTCGAACTCGGCGCGCGTCATTCCAGGATGCCGGCGCGCCGAATCTGCGTTGGGCAGAGGGGTGTCGGGATCGTTCGTCATCGGTTACGCCTAGATCTCGAGGAGTTCGACTTCCTTGCGCTTCAGGGCGTCGTCGATGCCGTCGACATGTGATTTGGTGAGCTGCTCGAGCTCTTTCTCGGCCCGGCCCACCTCGTCGTCGCCGACCTCGCTCTTCAGTGCATCCAGGTCGTCCTTGGCTTTGCGACGAATGTTGCGAAGCGACACTTTGCCGTCTTCGGCCTTCGTGCGCACGATCTTCACGTATTCTTTGCGACGCTCCTCGGTGAGCTCGGGAAGCGTGACCCTGATGACGTTGCCGTCGTTCGACGGGTTGGCGCCGAGGTTCGGGGTGTCGCGGATGGCCTGCTCGATGTCGCGCAGCGCACCCTTGTCGTAGGGGGTGATGAGCATCGTGCGGGCTTCGGGGTTCTGCATGCCGGCGAGCTGGTTGAGGGGAGTCGGGGTGCCGTAGTAGTCGACCAGGATCTTCTGGAAGAGCCCGGGGTTCGCGCGCCCGGTGCGGATGCTCGAGAAGTCTTCCTTCGTGTTGTCGACGGCCTTCTTCATGCGCTCTGTTGCGCTGGCCAGTACATCCGCGATCACGGCAACTCCTTCGTTTGGTTCTTCAGTAGTTTACGGTGGCGGGCCGGGTCAATCGTGCGACGTGCTGACCAGGGTGCCGATGCGCTCGCCCAGGATCGCCTTGGTGACGTTGCCCTGCGGCTCCATGCCGAACACCATCATCGGCATCCTGTTGTCCATGCACAGACTGAACGCGGTCGAGTCGACGACCTTGAGTTCGCGCTGCAGTGCGTCGAGGTAGGTGAGCCTGTCGATCTTCTTGGCGTCGGGGTTCGTGCGCGGGTCGGAGTCGTAGACGCCGTCGACACCGTTCTTGGCGACCAGAACGACGTTCGCGCCGATCTCGAGAGCGCGCTGCGCCGCGACGGTGTCTGTGGAGAAGTAGGGCAGGCCGGCTCCGGCTCCGAAGATGACGACCCGGCCCTTCTCGAGGTGGCGCTCGGCTCGCCGGGGAATGTAGGGCTCGGCGACCTGGGTCATCGAGATGGCCGACTGCACGCGGGTTGCAGCGCCGGCCTGTTCGAGAAAGTCTTGAAGAGCGAGCGCGTTCATCACGGTTCCGAGCATGCCCATGTAGTCGGCCCGGCCACGATCCATGCCGCGCTGCGAGAGCTCTGCACCGCGAAAGAAGTTTCCTCCTCCGACGACGATGGCGATCTCCACCTGTTTGGCCGCAGCCGCGATCTCCCGGGCCAGTTCGCTGACCACATCGGGATTGACCCCGAGTGAGCCGGCTCCGAATGCCTCACCAGACAGTTTCAGAAGTACTCGGCGTCGGGGTTCTGGTGAAGTCATGTGTGTGGATCCCTTCGATCTCGTCCTGCCAATTTTAGGGGGCTGATTGAGCTAACCCTCCGCCGGGATCGCGCAGGTCTCCTGCTGGGCGGTCGAACCGGTGACCCCCTCGAGCACGGGAGGCGCCCCGGCATCCGGCGTCGCAGGATCGACCGGCACCTCGGGATCGACCGGCCCCTCAGGATCAGCCGGTACGTCAGGGTCGGCCGGCGCGCTCGGTTCCGTCGTCGACCCGACTCCCTGCGAATCCGCTCCGAGCTGGAACGGCTGGTCGGCCGTGATGAGCGCGAACAGCTGGTCGGCAGCGCTCTGCACCGGAACGACCTTGCCCGGGAAGTCCGGGTCGTTTGTCGTGCCCGGGTACTGAACGAACGTGATCTTGTCGAGGTCGATCGTGCGCAGCGCCTGGGCCATCGAGATCATCGTGTCGACGTTCGTCAGTGACGATGAGAGCTTCACGTTGTCTGCGACGACGTTTGCGAGCGGGTAGAGCTTGCTCAGGTCTGTGAGAGTCTCGTTGCTCTTGATCTTTCGCACCAGCGACGAGAGATATTGCTGCTGCGACGAGATTCGACCGAGGTCGCTTCCGTCACCGACTCCGTGTCGCGACCTGAGGAAGCCCAGAGCCTCTCCTCCGGAGATTTCCGTGATTCCCGCGGGAAGGTCGAGGTGACGCTTCACCCCGTCTCTGTCGACGTACTCGACGTTGTCGTCGAGCATACGGCCGGTCAGGCAGATCGGAACTCCGCCGATCGCGTTCGTCATCTGTACGACCGCGTCGAACGTGACGACACCGGCGAACGGGATGTCGAGTCCCGTGAGATTTTCGACCGTGTCGACGACGCAGGGAAGACCGCCGCGCTGCATCGCCTCATTCATCGGCCGGGCGGACATCGACTCGAACGTTCCCCCTGTCGGGTCGACGCACTCGGGATGAGGGATGATGAGGTCGCGCGGGAAGCTGACGGCCACCGCGTTCGAGTGATCCTGTGACACGTGCAGAAGCACGTTCACATCGTTGAGGATCGCGTCACCCCGCTCGCCGTCGTCGTCGGTCTGGCCGGAATCGTTGTCGACCCCGACGACCAGCAGATTGAAGCCGCCCTCATATGCGCCGATCGCGGGTGGCGGAGCCTCGCCCTCGGCCCCGATGTCGACGCTGTTCTCCTGGATGCGTGACGTGAGGCTGTACGTGGTGATGGCCACGATGCTCGTGCCGCTCACGAGCGCGACGGCCGCGACGACGGCTCCGAGGCGGAGGACGCGCGCCCACGACCCGTGCAGCGGGCTGCGGGCGTGACGCACGGGCGATTCGTTCGTCTTCACGGGCGACTCTCCTTGGTGGCTTGGGCGCACGCGAAAAGAGCGGCCTTGGACGATCCTACTTAACGCGCCGAAGGCCCATCCCGCGAACGGAATGGGCCTTCGACGTCGAACGATTCGACGGGTGGCTACGCGCCGACCTTGAAGCGGGCGAAGTCCGAGACGGTGAGGCCTGCGTCGGCGAGCACCTTCTTGACCTGCTGCTTGTTGTCTTTCGCGTAGTCCTGCTCGAGCAGGGCGACCTGCTTGTAGTAGGCGCCGAGGCGACCCTCGATGATCTTCGGCAGGGCGGCCTCGGGCTTGCCCTCGCCACGCGAGATCTCTTCGACGATGCGACGCTCGTTCTCGACGGCCTCGGTCGGAACGTCCTCGCGAGCGAGGTATTCGGGGTTGGCGAACGAGATGTGCTGGGCGATCGACCGAGCTGTGTCTGCGTCTGCGCCCGTGTAGCCCACGACCACGCCGACCTGCGGGGGCAGGTCTTTCGAGGTCTTGTGCAGGTAGATGGCGAAGGCGTCGCCGGAGACGACCGAGAGACGGCGAAGCTCGAGCTTCTCGCCCAGGATCGCCGCTTCGTTGCTGATCAGGTCGGCGATGGTTCCGCCGGCCGCGGGGGCCGCGAGGGCCTCCTCGACCGTGCTGGCGCCGGCCGCGACGGCCGCATCGAGCACGGCATCGGCCAGAGCGACGAACTTGTCGTTCTTGGCGACGAAGTCGGTCTCGCTTGCGAGCTCGATCAGCGTGGCCGTGTTGCCGCTCTGCTTGGCGGCCACGAGTCCTTCGCTGGTGGAACGGTCTGCGCGCTTGGCGTTCGACTTGGCACCCTTGAGACGCAGGATCTCCGTTGCCTTCTCGAGGTCGCCTCCGGCTTCGACGAGCGCGTTCTTGCTGTCGACCATGCCGGTGCCGAGGCGCTCGCGCAGGGTCTTGAGGTCGGCCAGGCTGAAATCTGCCATGGTGTTCTTCCTTACTTGGCTAAAGAGTTGGATATCGAGAGAACGGGCGAACTACTTCGCGGGGGTCTTCTCGGCGTCGGTGGCCTCGGACTCGAGGCGGGCCTCGGTCGCGGCGTCGGACTCGACGGCGTGCTCGGGAACGATGCTCGCGTCGGCGGAGGCCTCGTGCTCGGCAACGACGGCGTCTGCGTCGTTCTCTTCGGTGGGCGCCTCGGCGACGACGTCGGCCACGGCGGTCTTGGCGGCGTCGGACTCGACGGCGTTCTCGACGAGACCGTCGACGGCCTCGACCTTCTCGGCTTCGGTCGACGGGGTCTCAGACGCCTCGAGAAGCTCGCGCTCCCACTCGGCGAGAGGCTCGACGGCCGACACGTTCGCGCCCTCTTCGGGCTTCTGGTGACGCTGGATCAGGCCCTCGGCCGCCGCGTCGGCGATGATGCGCGTGAGCAGGCCCACGGAACGGATCGCGTCGTCGTTGCCCGGAATCGGGTACTGAACGTCGTCGGGGTCGCAGTTGGTGTCGAGGATCGCGATGACGGGGATGCCGAGTTTGTGAGCCTCGTCGATGGCGAGGTGTTCTTTCTTGGTGTCGACGATCCAGATGGCCGACGGCGTCTTCGTGAGGTTGCGGATTCCGCCGAGGCTCTTCTGCAGCTTGACGAGCTCACGCTTCTGAATCAGAAGTTCTTTCTTGGTGTAGCCGCGTGTGGTGTCGTCGAAGTCGACCTCTTCGAGCTCTTTCATGCGCGCAAGGCGCTTGGAGACCGTCTGGAAGTTGGTGAGGAGGCCACCGAGCCAGCGCTGGTTGACGTAGGGCTGGCCGACGCGCTGAGCCTGCTCGGCGATGGAGCCCTGAGCCTGCTTCTTCGTTCCGACGAAGAGAACCGTTCCGCCGTGGGCGACGGTCTCTTTGACGTAGTCGTACGTCTTGTCGATGTGCACCAGCGACTGCTGGAGGTCGATGATGTGGCTGCCCGAACGCTCGGTCAGGATGAATCGCTTCATCTTCGGGTTCCAGCGGCGGGTCTGGTGTCCGAAGTGCACGCCGCTGTCGAGCAGCTGGCGGATGGTTACAACGGCCATGAGCCGTCTCCTGTTCTTCGGCGTCGGCTGCGCACGCCGCAGCTCTCACGAACTGTCTGCGAGCAGGCAAACGCCAATCGGTTTCTTATCGCGAACCTGTTGGCCGCGATTCCTGGTGCCCTGCCCGCATCCGCCCACCGAACACACACTCCAGAATGAAGACCATCAGGAGGGAGAGGGGTGGGACCGTGTGGATGCGTGACGTAAGTCAGCGGGCACGCGTAGTCACCCCGACGGATCGAGGTGCTCCGGAAACTATATCACCCCTGCTGCTTGGCGTAGAACTCGCGCAGTTCGATCGCATCGGCAGCCTCGAGCCTGCGCGTGAACTCGGTGCCGAAGCGCGCGACGACGGGAAAATCGCCGAGCGGCACGATGGAATGCACCACCTGATCGGCGTAGACATGCACGAGCGTGATCGACTGCCCGCCATCACGGCCGACCAGCGTCGAGTCCGGCGCCGAGACATCCATCGTGTAACAGGTCGCCGCGGCGACGGACACGGGAATGCCCGCAAACGACCCGTGGGTCGAGTAGTGCAGGTGACCGCCCAGGATCGCGCGGATGTCGCTGCCGCGCACCACCTCGGCGAGCTCGTGCTGCCGCTGCAGTTCGAGAACCTGCATGTAGGCCACGGGGCTCGGAACCGGCGGGTGATGCAGCGCGAGCAGCGAGCCGTGCGGTGCGCTGGTGCGCAGTTCGTCGCGAAGCCAGTCGAGCTGTTCCGCCGCCAGCTCTCCATGGTGATAGCCGGGAACCGATGTGTCGAGGGTGATGACCCGCAGCCCGCCGAGGTCGACCACTCGGTCGATCGATGCGTCGCCCTCCCTGGCCTGCTCGGGAGTGGAGTCGAGCAGGCCTCTGCGGAACGCGACCCGGTCGTCATGGTTTCCCATGACCCACAGGATCTCGGCGCCCATGCGGGCCGCGGCCGGCTCGACGATCGCGCGCACCCGGGCATAGGCATCCGGTTCGCCGAGGTCTGCGATGTCACCCGTGAAGACCAGCGCGTCGAGCGCGATACTCGACGCCTCGAGGGCGGCCAGGGCGGCGAGGAGGTTCGCGTCGGTGTCGATGCTGTCGTAGAGGGGCCTGCGACCGGCCAGAAAATGGGTGTCGCTGATGTGCGCCAGCACATGGTCGGCTGGCGGATGTTGACCGAGCTGCATGTCGCGAGCCTATTCGGCGCCGCCGACGCCGTCTTTCTCCCGTTTGCGCCCGCGCACCACGCTCAGGCTGCCCGTCTCCTCGAGCGCCACTCCCTTGGTCTCGGGAATCTTGAAGAAGACGAAGAAGAACGACAGCGCGGCGAACGCCGCGTACAGGCCGTAGGCCAACGTCAGCGAGACGTCCTGCGAGATGATCGGGAACGTCATGGTGACGGCGAAATTCGTGAGCCACTGCGCGGCGGCGGCCACACCGAGGGCGCGTCCCCGGATGCGCGTCGGGAAGATCTCGCCGAGAAGCACCCAGACCAGCGGGCCCCACGACGCACCGAACGCGACGACGAAGAGGTTGGCGCCGATGAGGGCGATGATTCCCCAGGCACCCTCAAGGCTGGGCTTTCCGTCGACGAGCTGGGCCTGGCTGAACGCCAGCGTCATCGATCCGAGAGCGACCGCCATGCCGACCGATCCGAACAGCAGAATGGGCCGGCGGCCGACCTTGTCGACGAGGAAGATCGCGACGAAGGTGACGGCGACGTTGGTGACCGAGGTGATCACCGAGATCGTCAGGGAGTCGCTTTCTTTGAAGCCGACGCTCGACCAGAGGGTGGTCGAGTAGTAGAAGATCACGTTGATGCCCACCAGCTGCTGCAGCATCGACAAGATGATGCCGACCCAGACGATGGGCAAAAGTCCGAAGCGCTTGCCCCGGAGGGAGTTCTTGTCGGCGTTGGCCGCATCTTCGCGGATGCCGGCCTCGATATCGGCGACCGCCCTGTCGAGCTGATTCGCGGGGGTGATCGACGCGAGAACCTTCGTGGCCTTGTCTTTCTTGTCGGTCATCAGCAGAAAACGGGGCGATTCGGGCAGCCGCAGCGCGACGACGCCGTAGACGATCGCGGGCACGGCGCAGACGAGAAACATCCAGCGCCAGGCATCGAGGCCGAGAAAGAAGACCTCGTTCGCCCCGCCGGCGACATTGGCCAGCACGGCGTCGGAGAGGAGGGCTGTGAAGATGCCGATCGTGATCGCGAGCTGCTGGAGCGACGCGAGGCTGCCTCGGATCGCCTTCGGGGCGATCTCAGAGATGTATGCGGGAGCGATGACCGAGGCTATGCCGATGCCCAGGCCGCCGATGAGACGCCAGACGGTGAGATCCCAGGCGGCGAAGGCCAGGCCGGAGCCGATCGAGCTCACGAGAAAGAGGATTGCTCCGATGAGCATGACCGGGATGCGACCCAGGCGGTCGGCGAGACGGCCGGCCAGATAGGCGCCGACGGCACAGCCGAGAAGTGCGGATGCGACGGCGAAGCCGGTGAATGCGGCGGTGAGGCTGAAGTCGCGTTGGATGGCGTCGACGGCGCCATTGACGACCGAGGAGTCGAACCCGAACAGGAATCCGCCGATCGCTCCTGCCGCGGCGAGTGCGATGACCTTGCGCCTCAACTTCTTGTCGGTCTCCACACCTGTCTCTACGTCGGTGTCCGACTGTGCCGCGCCCCCGCTGGTTGCCATGATCCGCTCCCTCGTGCATTCGACAGTGCGCAGGTCACGACGCTGTCCCTCACAATCCGATCTTGGCACGATCTGTCCCCCGTTTCCGAGGATTGCACCGGTGAAACCCGCTCGCCCCGACAGGCTGGGCGCTATGCACCGCCTCGGTTCTCGCCTCCCGGCCCATCGGCTCCCGGTTCGTCGCCCCGGGGCCCGTCGGCTCGCGACCTGGGCCGCACCGATGCTCGTCGCAGCGATGTTCGGCGCGCCGATTTTCGCCGCTCCGCCTCTCGCCGCGCCGCTTGCGGACTCCACCGCAGCCGCCTGGGCGTGGCCGCTCGCCGAACCCCACCTCGTCGTTCGCGGCTGGCAGGCACCGGCAGACGCCTATTCCGCCGGTCACCGGGGCATCGACATCGCTGCGCGACCGGGCGCGATCGTCGTCGCACCCGAATCCGGGGTCGTGCACTTCGCCGGTCGGGTGGTCGATCGATCTGTCATGTCGATCGCGCACGCCGGTGACCTGGTATCGAGCTACGAACCGGTCGAGACGACGCTGAAGAAGGGCGATCGGGTGACCCGCGGGCAGCAGATCGGCACGGTGGCATCATCGGCGCACTGCGCCGAATCGTGCCTGCACTTCGGCGTTCGGCGCGCCGGCGAGTACATCTCGCCGCTCGCTCTGCTCGACGCACGATCGAGGGCGATCCTCCTGCCCGTCGACCGGGGCACCTACGGTGACGCGCGCGCCCGCGGCGGCGGCATCGAGAATCGGATGCCGCGGGTCACGCCCGCGGGTGCGCCTGGCGGTAGGTCTCGCGCAGCCTCTCGGTCGTCACATGAGTGTAGATCTGAGTCGTGCCGAGGCTCGCGTGACCGAGCATCTCCTGCACGGCGCGCAGGTCGGCGCCGCCGTCGAGAAGGTGGGTGGCAGCCGTGTGCCTGAGAGCGTGAGGTCCGTCCGGGCCGGAGCCCGGAACATCCAGAAGCAGTTTCGACACGACCCCGTAGACCGATCGTGTTCCGAGTCGGGCGCCGCGTGCGCCGAGGTACACGGCCGCCGTGGCGGGGCCTCCGGTAGCCCGCGCCGCCAACGCGGGTCTCCCCCGCTGCAGGTAGTCGACCAGAGCGAGGTGGGCGGGCCCGCCGAACGGCACGACCCGCTCCTTGCTGCCCTTGCCCATCACCCGCACGGTGCGTCGATCGAGGTCGAGGGCGCCCGTATCGATGCCCACCAGTTCTGACACTCGTAGCGCCGATGCGTACAAGAGCTCGACGATGGCCAGGTCACGCAGGGCGAGCGGCTCGCCATCGCGCGTTCGCGCGGCCAGGGAGTCGAGCACGGCGTCTATCGAGTCTCTCGACAGAACACGGGGAAGGCTGCGATCGGGTTTGGGTGCCCGCAGTCTCGACGCGGCGTCACCGGCCTGTTCATTCGAGCGGGAGAGCCATGCCGAGAAGCTCTTCGCCGTGGCCGACCGTCTCGCCAGTGACGCCTTCGAGAGGCCCGCCTGCGATGCCGCCCACAACCAATCGCGGTAGAGCTCGAGGGTCAGCCACTGTGTATCGACGACCTGTCGTTCTGCGGCGAACGAGGCCAGCGCCGTCAGGTCGGAGCGGTAGGCCCGCACCGTGTGCGGCGAGTAGCCGCGCTCGCCCACGAGATGAGACACGAAGTCGTCTAACGCGCGCTCGAACTGCATCCCTCTAGCATGCCGCCTTCGGCCGCGACGTGCTCAGACCGCCGTCAGCTGAAGCACGAGCGCCTGCTCGGGCAGCAGCAGCGGCATGGCGAGACCGAGCTCGACGAGCACACGGCCCGGCAGGGTGATCTCGCCCTGTGTCCACCACGCAGGTGGGGCTTCCTGCAAGACGCGGGGCCCCTCCCCGAACTTCACCGGGCTCACGCGGTACACCCGATCGGGATCCAGGCCGGGCAACGCGAGCGGCGCGACCGCCGAGTCGCGGGTGGCGGCCACGGTGACGATCGCGAAGATCGCGGCAGCGGCATCCGGCGCGACGATGCCGTGCACCTGGCGAGCCGGATCACTGTCATCGGCTCGCACGAGCACCCCCGAGTGCAGGAGGGCCCGCTGGTCGCGATAGAACGACACCCACTCGCGGATCGCAGCGAGGTCTGTCTCGCTCGCGGTTGTGAGATCCCATTCGATGCCCGAGTGGCCGAAGAGCGCCGTGGCGAGCCTGAAGCTCAGCTCGTGGCTGCGGCCTGTCGTGTGCGCGGTCGGCGCACCGAGATGCACCCCGAGAGACTCGGGCGGCACGAGGCCGACCGTGTAGCGGTAGATCGACTGGCGTTCGAGGGAGTCGTTCGTGTCGCTCGGCCAGACCCGATCGGTTCGCTCCAGCACGCCGAGGTCGACGCGCCCTCCCCCCGAGGAGCACGACTCGATCTCGAGTTGGGGAAACTCCTCTCGCAGCTCGTCCATGAGCCGGTAGCAGGAGAGCGTCTGTCGGTGCGCAGAGCCGCCCAGCAGGTCGCGATTCTGGTCCCACTTCAGATATGCGATCGGGTACTCACGCAGGAGTGCGGTGAGCTGGCTCTTCACATGGGCGAAGGCTTCGGGGTTCGACAGGTCGAGCGCCTGCTGACAGCGCCACGGCTGCGGCAGCTCGGCATTCGCGGCCGAAAGCACCCACTCCGGATGCGCCCGGAACACGTCGGAGTCGAGGCTCACCATCTCGGGCTCGACCCACAAACCGAAGTCCATGTCGAGGGCGTGCACAAGCTCGATCAACGGATGCAGGCCGCGAGGCCACTTCACGGAATCGACGACCCAGTCACCGAGCGCGCGTCGGTCATCGGTGCGGCCCGTCATCCAGCCGTCGTCGAGCACGAAGCGCTCGACTCCAACCCGGGCCGCCGTCTCGGCCAGTCGGGAGAGCTTCGCAAGGTCGTGGTCGAAGTACACGGCCTCCCAGGTGTTCAGCATGACCTTGCGCTCGCCGAGCGTGCGCCGCGAGCGCACGAAGTCGTGCAGGCGCCGGGCAAGGCCGTCGAGGCCGTCTTTCGACCACGCGGAGACGAGCCAGGGTGACTGATAGACCTCGCCCTCGGCCAGCCGAACCTCCCCCGGTTCGAACAGCTCCCCCGCGCCCACGAGGGCGTGCCCGGTAGACGAGGCCTCCGCCCAGAGGCGCTGATCGCCGCTCCAGGCGAGGTGCGACCCCCACACCTCGCCGTGCCGGAAGCCGAAGTTCGGGGTGCCTGCTACCAGCAGAAATGCCGCGTCGTGGCCGGGCCTGCCGTGCCTACTGTCCCTCGTCCACGTTCCCACCCCCAGGTCGTGTCGCTGCGGCTGGCGCTCGCGCGGCCAGCGACCGGTGAAGTCGAGCAGCTCCCGGGCCCTCGCGGGCACGGGAAGGGTCGCGTCGAGCGACGCGAGCGAATACACGCTCGATCCCTCATTGCGCAGGCTGAGCCGCTGGCGCAAGACGCCCTCTGTCGACAGCTCGATGTCGACCTCGAGAACGAGACCGGTCGCATCCGGCTCACCGAGAATCGGCGGGATGGTCTCGAGGGTGAGGGCGATGCTCTGGCCGCTGCGGCGAACAGCTCTGAGGCGAAGTGCCGCCGTGTGCTGCGAACCGAGGGCGGAGATCGACGCGCCCTCGTGATAGCCGGCGAGGCCGGGCCTGCCCGACCAGCCGTCTGCCATGAGCGGAACGATTCGCTGGGTGAGCGCCGAGTCGATGGAACTCGGGCCGACGGCCGGCCGCTGGGCCTCGACGAGGTTCTGCAGGGCGCGATCATCGAGCTCGCCGAGATCAGCTCCGAAGTGCACGACGGCGGGCACGGCCGTGGGGGGGGGGGGGGGGCCGGCGGGGGGGGGCGCGGGGCCGCCGGGGGGGGGGGGTGGGGGGAGGTGGGGGGGGGGGGGGGGCCGGCGGGGGGGGCGGGGGCGGGGGGGGGCCCCCTGCGGCCGCGCGGGGGGGGGGGGGGGCGGGCCCGCGGCGGGCCCATGCTTGGGGTGGCGG
>NZ_CAXVWM010000015.1:0-33048 GCF_964263775.1 Agreia sp.
CGTTACCCTGACATCAGTGAAACTTTCTTTCTCTCTGTGACCCAGAGTCCATTCAGCGACACCCGTTCGCTCCTCCAATAGGGGCGGTGATTTCGTGTGCCCGAAAAGGGGAGCTCCTGACGGAGTTCCCCTAAACCCGGGCCCCCTTCCGAAACCACCGTAGAAAGACCTTTCACTCATGACGTTCACCGACTCGTTCGACCTACCCCCCGACGACCGCTCAGCCCTGCGTGCGAATTGCGCTGACTGCTTCGCTCTCTGCTGCACAGCCTTCGGCTTTCAGAAATCTGCCGACTTTGCGATCGACAAGCCGTCGGGTACACCCTGCGTGAATCTCACCGATGAATTTTCCTGCTCCATCCACGACTCTCTGCGGCCACGAGGCTTTCGCGGGTGCACCGTATTCGATTGCTTCGGCGCAGGCCAATACGTGTCTCGCACTCTCTTCGGCGCAACAAGCTGGAGGGAACGCCCCGATACGAGCGCAGACATGTTCAGTGCATTCGCCGTCGTGCGGCAGTTGCACGAGATGCTCTGGTATCTCGTCGAAGCCGCCGAACGGGCTACCACCTCAGAGCTTTCAGAGCCGGTGAACCAGCTCCGAGACGAAATCCTGCAGACGCTCGCCCACGATGCGTCAGAGATCATCACGTCTGATGTCGAGCACATTCGCGCAGCGGTGCGGCAGGTGTTGATCGAGGTGAGCGACGAGGCGCGGGGCGGCTATGCCGCTGCCGAAGCCGACATGAGCGACCTGCGTCCGTCGGCCGACCTGGTCGGTCGCGACCTGCGATCGATTCGACTGTGCGGCGCCGATCTCCGCGGCGCCTACCTCATCGCCGCGGATCTTCGACAGAGCGATCTCGCGGGTGTCGACCTTCTCGGTGCAGATCTTCGGGACGCCCGGCTCGACGGAGCAGATCTTTCGAATGCGCTGTTTCTCACACAATTGCAAGTCGATGCGGCTCAGGGCGACAACGCAACCCTCCTACCGGCTGCCCTCAGCCGACCACGCCACTGGATCGCCTGAACGCTCGACGCAATCGGCCAAATCACTGCCGTTGCACCGCCACTGCGCTGAGGTCGGCGGTCACCCAGACCGTGATGACCGACAGTGCGGCGATGAAGATCCACGAGCCTAGGCCCACGATCAGGGCCTGCCAGCCCGTGCGTGCCAATTCTCTGAACCGGATGCCCGTGCCGAGCGCGAAGAGCGCCGTGGCGAGAAGGGCCGTCTGCAGCACGTCGGCCACCTCGAGCACCTCGTCGGACACGGGAACGAACGTGCGCACCAGCACAGCAGCGAGAAAGCCGAGAACGAACAGCGGCACGATCGGCGGTCGTTTCGTCGGACGTGCGTCGGCGGCGTCGGTCGAACCGGATGCCGCGTCGAAAGCGACGGTGCGGCGTCGCTCGACGGCGCCCACGATCGCCACCATCGGGGCGAGCGTGAGAACGCGGGTGAGCTTCACCACGACCGCGGCGGCCAGGGCGACCGGCCCGGCGATCTGGGCGGTCGTGACGACCTGGCCCACGTCGTGCACGCTGAGGCCGACCCAGGTTCCGAACTCGGTCGCATCGAATCCGAGCGGGATGCGGGCGAGGGGGAGCAGCACGATCGCGAGGGTGCCGCAGAGCGTGACGAGTGCGATCGGCGTCGCGCTCTCCGAGTCTTTCGCACGCGTGACCGCGCTCATGGCCCCCACCGCGGAGGCGCCGCAGATCGAGAATCCCGCGGCGATGAGCAGCGGCTGGTAGCCGGGCAGGCCGAGCATCCGGCCGAGCAGCAGCGTGACGCCGAACGTGAGCACGACCACGAGCACGATCGCGATGATCGTGACGAGGCCGAGGCCGGCGATGTCGACGAGGCTGAGCTTGAGGCCGAGCAGAACGATGCCGATTCGCAGGAGACGCCGCGCCGAGAGCGAGAGCCCGGCCTTCATCGGGCCGTCGAGCGGGGGTCGCAGGGCCGGAAGCTGCGCCACGATCATGCCGAGCGCGACCGAGGCCGTGAGCAGTGGAATGGCGGGAACGGCGAGGTGGAGTAAGAACGCGACGAACGCCGCGCTTGCCGCGACGAGCATGCCCGGAAGCCAGGCCGGAAGACCCCCGCGAGTCATCGCCAGGTCGGCAGCCAGTAGTGCAGCGACAGAAGCCAGCCAGGAATCGACTGCGCTGTCCACACGGGATAGAAGAAGGCGGTCACGACCGAGCAGATCGCCAGGAACGCGATGACGGCTCGCACGCCGCCCACACGCATCCATCGAGGATCGGTGCGTCTGCCCAGCGCCAGGCCGATCACGAAGACCAGTCCGAGAATCAGGTAGGGCTCGAAGGCGATCGTGTAGAACTGGTAGATCGTGCGGTTGAGGTACATCAGCCACGGCAGGTAGCCGGCGACCATGCCCATGAGGATGAAGCCCACGACCCACTCGCGCGTGCGGATCAGGCGGTACACGAGGTAGAGCAGCGCGGCCGTTGCCGCCCACCAGATGACGGGGTTGGCGATCGAGGTGATGTTCTCGTAGCAGGTGTCAGCGCCGCAGCCACCCTGGCCGCCCTCGATGGTGCGGATGTACATCTGCGTGGGCCGGATGAGGAACAGCCAGGTGAGCGGGTTCGCCTGGTAGGGATGCGGCGTGTGCTCGTTGACGTGGTAGTTGTACACCGCGGCCTCGAGGTGCCAGAAGTTCTGCGCCCAGTGGGGAACCCAGGCGAGCGGGCCGGTCCAGTATTCGCCCGAGGCCTGCACCCACTGCCGGTACATTCCGCCCGAGGTGAGAAACCATCCCGACCACGTCGAGAGGTAGACGATGATGGCGATCGGCACGGTGAGCACGAACGTGACGGGGCCCTGCTTGAGGATCGCACCCGCGGCCCACAGGGGCAGGCCTGCACGACGGCGCGCGAGGGCGTCGACGACGATGAGGTAGACGGCGAAGGCCGCGAGAAAGTAGAGCCCCGACCACTTCACGCTCGACGCGAGCCCGAACAGGATACCCGCGGCCAGCACCCACGGGCGCCACCAGATCGCGGGGCCCCACTTCGGAACCCGGCCGCGTTTCTGGGCGGCCATCAGCTTTACATCGAGACGGCGGCTGTGCCACTCCCGATCCATCAGTACTGCGCCGACCCCGGCGAGGGCGATGAGGGCGAAGATGCCGTCGAGCAGGGCGACCCGGCTCATGACGATGGCGTGGCCGTCGATGGCGATGAGGAACCCGGCAACGGTCGCGAGAAAGGTGGAGCGGAACAGCTTCTTCGCGATGAGCGTGGTCAGCAGAACGAGCAGGATTCCGCAGACCGCGACGGAGATGCGCCAGCCGACGCTCGAGTCGGCGCCGAAGACCGCCAGCCCCATAGCGATCACCCATTTGCCCAGCGGGGGATGCACGGCGAATGACCCCTGCTGCAGGAAGCCGTCTGTGTCGCCGGCGTTGAAGGCCTCGTCGGCGTCGGGCGGCCAGGTCGACTCGTAGCCGTTGCGCAGAGTCGTGTAGGCGTCTTTGACGTAGAACGTCTCGTCGAACACGAGCGAGTGCGGATGCCCCAGGTTGACCAGGCGCAGGATGGCGCCCAGCAGGGTGACCGCTATCGGCCCGCCCCACGCCCAGAGGCGTTGGCGACCGGGGGTGGAGAGCACGCGAGCCCACCAGTCGTCGAGCCGAGAGCCGGTCGGCTCGGGTTCTGCCTCGGCCTGCGACTCGGTCTGCACCGCGACCATCTCGTCGACATCGATCGGGGTGCGGGGGTCGGTCACCTGCCCAATCGTAGGTGTCTCGGCAGACACCGGCCAATCATGCGTCGGGGCCACTGGTCGCGCGGAAGACCCAGAAGCGCATCGCGAGATAGATTCCGGTCGCGACGACGACGATGGCGCCCAGCTGCACGACGAGCGCGTTGAAGCCGATCAGCTCGACGAAGAAGGCGAGGATCGCGACGTTCAGGGCGTAGCCGACGGCGTTCACCACGACGAACCTCACAACGGAACGCCTCGCGCTGCCCGAGTGACGAAACGTGAAGGACCGATTGGCCAGGTAGCTGATGACCATGCCTGTCGCGTAGGTGATCGTGGCCGCCGCGATCGGCGGCATTCCTGCAAGGGTCAGGGCGGCGAAGATGCCATACGACAGCAGGTTGTTCAGGCCTCCGATCACCCCGAAGCGCAGCAGGGGACTGTGCCACAGGGTTCCGACGAGGGAGCGTCGATCCGATTTCATCATCCGTGCCTTTCGTCTCGCCGCGGCCCGATGCTACCCGACCGGCGTGCGAGGCGTCGCCGCTCGATACGCTGGAACGATGATCATTCTTGCGGGCACGCCCATCGGCAATCTCAAGGATGCGTCGCTGCGACTGATCGAGACCCTCGAGGCCTGCGAGCTGATCGCCGCCGAAGACACGAGGGTGGCCATCAAGCTGCTCCGCGCGCTCAAGCTGCAGAACAGGCCGCGCCTCGTCGCCCTGCACGACCACAATGAGCGGGAGAAGGCGGCGGAGCTGGTGGAATTCGCGCGCACGGCCGACCTGGTGGTGATGAGCGACGCGGGAATGCCGACCGTCTCCGATCCGGGATTCCACCTCGTGGCCGCAGCCGTGGCCGCGGGCGTGGAAGTGACGGCCATTCCCGGGCCTTCGGCTGTGTTGACCGCGCTCGCGGTGTCGGGACTTGCGACCGATCGCTTCACGTTCGAGGGGTTCCTGCCGCGCAAGCAGGGCGAGAGGCTGCAGACCCTCGGCGCGCTGGTGCGCGAACAGCGCACCATGGTGTTCTTCGAGTCGCCTAACCGCATAGGCGCAGCCCTCTCCGACATCGCCACGGCCCTCGGCGCGAACCGCCGCGTGGCGGTGGCGCGGGAACTCACCAAGCTGTACGAGCAGGTGAAGCGCGGCACGGCATCAGAACTCGCCGAGTGGGCGAACGAGGGCGTCAAGGGCGAGATCGTGATCGTGATCGCCGGGGCGCAGCCACTCGAGGTCGATCTGGCGACCGGCGTGGAGCAGGTGCTCGAGCTCGTCGCCGACGGCACTCGGCTGAAGGACGCATCGGCCGCGATCGCCGAGGCGACCGGTCTGTCGCGACGAGATCTCTACGAGGCGGCGCTGGCCCAGCGCACGGGCCGCACCCCCGCGAACGAGCAGGCGCAGCTGCCCCTGCTGTAGGGCGTAACAGGGGAGGTGCGCTCCAGCCGCGCCTTTATGATGGTGAGCATGTCCGACGGCTCCTCGTTTTATATCACCACGCCTATTTTCTATGTGAATGACGTGCCTCACATCGGGCACGCCTATACAGAGGTGGCCGCCGATGTGCTGGCGCGCTGGCACAGGCAGGCAGGTGACGACACCTGGTTCCTGACCGGAACCGACGAGCACGGTCAGAAGATTTTGCGCACGGCCACAGCCAACGGCGTCACGCCCAAGGAGTGGGCCGACCGCCTGGTCGACAGCGCGTGGCAGCCCCTGCTCAAGACGATCGACATCTCGAACGACGACTTCATCCGCACGACGGAGGAGCGTCACGAGGTCAACGTGCAGCTCTTTCTGCAGCGGCTCTTCGATGCCGGGTACATCTACACCGGCGAATACGAGGGCTACTACTGCGTGGGCTGCGAGGAGTACAAGGCCGACAGCGACCTCGTCGACGGCACCGGAGCCTACGAGGGCCAGATGGTCTGCGCGATCCATTCGAAGCCCGTCGAGCTGCTGAAAGAGCGCAACTACTTCTTTCGCATGAGCGACTTCAGCCAGCGGCTACTCGACCTCTACGAGGAGAACCCGAACTTCATCCAGCCCGAGAGCGTGCGCAACGAGATCGTGTCGTTCGTGCGCCGCGGCCTCACCGACCTCTCTATCTCGCGCCAGACGTTCGACTGGGGCATCAAGGTTCCGTGGGACGATTCCCACGTCGTCTACGTGTGGTTCGACGCGCTGCTCAACTACATCACGGCGGCGGGCTACGGCTACGACGACGAGGCGTTCGCGAGGCGTTGGCCCGCCACGCATATCGTCGGAAAGGACATCGCCCGCTTTCACGCCGTCATCTGGCCGGCGATGCTCATGGCCGCGGGGCTCGAGGTTCCGAAGCAGGTCTTCGGCCACGGCTGGCTGCTCGTCGGCGGCGAGAAGATGTCGAAGTCGAAGCTCACCGGCATCGCGCCGAACCAGATCACCGACACGTTCGGCTCCGACGCGTTCCGCTACTACTTTCTGCGCGCGATCAACTTCGGTCAAGACGGCTCGTTCAGTTGGGAAGACCTGTCGGCCCGCTACCAGGCCGAGCTCGCCAACGGCTTCGGCAACCTCGCCTCGCGCGTGATCGCCATGGTCACCCGCTACGTCGACGGCGTCATTCCCTCGGCCGGGGTTCTGGATGCGGCGGACACCGCGATCCGCGACACCGAGCTGCGGGTGACGGCCGCGGCCGACGAGGCCATCTCGCGACTCGCCATCCACGAGGCCATCGCCTCGATCTGGCAACTCGTCGACGAGCTCAACGGCTACATCACACTGCAGGAGCCCTGGAAGCTGTCGAAAGACCCGGCGAAGAGGGAACGCCTCGGTACGGTGCTGAATACGGCCGTGCGGGGAATCGGAACGCTCGCCGTGCTTCTCTCACCCGTCATTCCGGTGGCCTCGGCCAAACTGTGGACCGCGCTGTCGGGAGACGGCGTCGTCGCCGACGTGCCGATCAGGCAGGCGTCCGAGTGGACCGGGGGCCCGTCGGTTCACCCGCTCGAGCCTCTTTTTCCTCGCATCGAGGTCACCGAGACCGACGGGTCGGCCGCGTAACCGTGCCCACCGACCACAGCTACCCGCCGCTGCCCGAGCCCCTCGTGGTGGGCGTGTACGACAACCACACCCACCTCGACCCACCACCCCCTTCGACAGGCTCAGGGAACGAGGTGGGTGAGGGGCCGGAACGCGAACAGCTCGACTACCTCGAGCAGCTCGACCGGGCGTCGAGCGTCGGCGTTCGGGGAGTCGTGCAGGTCGGCGGCGACGTCGAATCCAGCATCTGGTCGGCCGAGCAGGCGGCGCGCGAGCCGCGCATGCTGGCGGCCGTCGCCATCCACCCGAATGAGGCGCCGCGGCTCGACGCGGCGGGCGAGCTCGACGACGCGCTCGCCGTGATCGCCGAGCTGGCGACGCGTCCGCGCGTGCGGGCCGTCGGCGAGACCGGGCTCGACCTCTTTCGCACGGGCGAAGACGGTCGCGCGGCCCAGTTGCGCTCGTTCGAGGCGCACATCGAGATCGCCAAAGAGAACGGCCTCGCACTGCAGATCCACGATCGCGACGCGCACGACGTCGTGATCGAGACGTTGCTGCGGGTCGGGGCTCCCGAGCGCACCGTGTTCCACTGCTACTCGGGCGACGGCGCGATGGCCCGCATCTGCGCCGACAACGGATGGTACATGTCGTTCGCCGGAACGGTCACGTTCAAGAACGCCGAGAATCTTCGCGATGCTCTCGAGGTGGCTCCGCGCCGGCTGCTGCTGGTCGAGACGGATGCGCCATACCTCACCCCGACACCGTTGCGCGGGCGACCCAACGCTCCCTACCTGCTGCCGTACACGCTGCGGTTCATGGCGGCCCACCTCGGCACCGACGTGTCGATGCTGGCCGCCCAGATCACCTCGAACACCGAACTCGTCTACGGTACCTGGGATTCCGAGCCGGTGACAGCCGAGTGACCTCGCTTTCTGAGTCCGGCGAAGGGCAGGCCGACTCGAAGCTGCTCGGGCCGGCCGAGATCCGCGACCTGGCGGAGCTGCTCGACCTGACCCCCACGAAGAAGCTCGGGCAGAACTTCGTGATCGACGGCAACACCGTGCGGCGCATCGTGCGCGTCGCCGGGGTGCAGGAGGGGGAGACCGTCGTCGAGGTCGGGCCCGGCCTCGGGTCGCTGACCCTCGGCATCCTTGAGGCCGGAGCCGCGGTCGTGGCCGTCGAGATCGACAAGCGGCTCGCCGCCCAGCTGCCCGACACCGTTCGTGCGCTGCAGCCGGATGCCCGCCTGACGGTCGTGCGCGACGATGCCATGAGCATCCAGAGCCTGCCGGATGCGCCGGTGCGCCTCGTCGCCAACCTGCCGTACAACGTGTCGGTGCCCGTGCTGCTGCACTTTCTCGAGCACTTTCCGTCTATTCGATCGGGCGTTGTCATGGTGCAGGCCGAGGTCGGGCACAGGCTCGCGGCAGTGCCCGGATCGAAGATCTATGGCGGCCCGAGCGTGAAGGCCGCCTGGTACGGCGACTGGAAGACGAGCGGCACCGTCAGCCGGCAGGTGTTCTGGCCTGTTCCGAACGTCGACTCCGTTCTCGTCTCGTTCGAGCGGCACGAGGCCCTACCCGACACGGAAGAGGTGCGCGTGCGCACCTTCGAGGTGGTCGACGCTGCGTTCCAGCAGCGCCGCAAGATGCTGCGCCAGTCGCTCATTCCCGTCTTCGGTGACACCCAGCACGCCCAAGAGGTGCTCGAGCGCGCCGGCGTCGAGCCCACGATGCGCGGCGAAGCGTTGACCATGGCCGATTTTCACCGCATCGGGCGTGCCTCGGCCGAAGGCGCCTGAACTCGTTACCGTGTGTGACGAGGAAGTGAATTGACCGCCGGGTCGCTTGCTAGCGTGGGGAGGCACCCCCTCCCCGACAGCAACCCTGGAGACATCCATGTTCACTCTCACCCGGCGCCTCGGCGTCGTCGCCATCACGGTCGCGCTCGTCGCGGGCGTCTCCGCGTGCTCGTCGTCTTCCGACTCCGGCTCGTCCGACGACGCGTCGGGTGACAAGTCGATCATCCTCATCACGCCGACCGCCGTCGGCTCGAACAACTTTCTGAAGCTCGCCGTCGAGGGTGCAGAGGCCGCGGGCAAGGCGAACGACGCCACCGTCGACATCTACGAGAGCAAAGACCCGGCGTCGATCCAGCAGAACATCGACGAGGCCGTTCGCGCCGCGCCCGACGTGATCATCGGGGTCTCGTTCAGCGTGCTCGACCAGGTCACGGCCGCCGCGGCCGACAATCCCGACCAGGAGTTCTTGCTGATCGACACGTCGGCCGAGAAGCCCACCGACAACCTCACCGCCGCCGTGTTCAAGGAATACGAGGCGAACTACCTGATCGGCGTCGAGGCGGGCCTGCTCACCGAGTCCGACAGCATCGGTGCGATCGGCGCACTCGACACCCCGTTCATCCACCGCTGGATCGACCCGTTCTTCGCGGGTGCCACGAGCGTGAACCCCGAGGTCAGGACGACCCAGCAGTACGTGGGCGGCGACAACCCCTTCGGTGATCAGGCCCGCGCCAAGGCTCAGGCTCAGATCATCGCCGACTCGGGCGCCGACTACGTGAACGCCGCCGCCTCGGCCGGAAACCTCGGGGTGTTCGAGGCTGCAGCCGCGGGCAGCTTCAAGGCCTTCGGCGTCGACTCCAACCAGTGCCTCGAGTCGCCCGGAAACGTCGTCGACAACTCGATCAAGCGGGTCGACATCGCTGTCGAGAACGCGGTGAAGGACATCTTCGCGGGCAACGGCGGCGGCTTCAAGTCGTACGGCCTGGCCGAGGGCGGAGTGGGCGTCACGGGCCTCGAAGACGATGTTGCGTCGTCGAAGTGCCTCATCGCCGAGCACCCCGATGTGATCGAGAAGGTCGCCGAAGTGCGCGACCAGATCGTCTCGGGAGAGATCACCGTCGAGGACCCCCTCACCGCCGGATGAGCACTGCCGCAGTAGAACTGAGAGCGATCAGCAAGAGGTTCGGTGCCGTCGTGGCGAACGACGGCATCGACCTCGTGCTGGCCCGGGGCGCCGTGCATGCCGTGATGGGCGAGAACGGTGCGGGCAAGTCGACCCTGATGTCGATCCTGTTCGGTCTCGTGCGCCCGGATTCGGGCGAGATCGTCGTCGACGGCGAGGCGCGCTCCTTCGAGAGTCCGCTCGACGCGATCGCCGCGGGGCTCGGAATGGTGCACCAGCACTTTCGGCTCTTCGACTCGATGACCGTGGCTGAGAACGTGGTCTTCGGCGCCGAGCCGACCCGCGGCGGTCGTATCGATCGCGCCGCGGCTAACTCGCGGGTGCGCGGCCTGGCCGAGCGCTACGGCCTCGACACGGATCCGCAGGCCCGGGTCGGGGACCTGTCGGCCGGAGCCCGGCAGCGCGTCGAGATACTCAAGGCCCTGCATCGCGACGCTCGAATCCTCATCCTCGACGAGCCGACGGCAGTGCTCACGCCCTCAGAGGTCACGTCGCTGTTCACCGTGATCAGGCGGGCGGCGGGGTCTGGCACGACCGTGGTTCTCGTCACCCACAAGATTCAGGAAGTGCTCGACGTGTCGAGCGAGGTCACCGTGCTGCGCGACGGCCGGGTCTCGGGTCGTTTCGTCACGGCCGACACCACCTCGGCCGAGCTGGTGCATGCCATGACCGGCCGCGAGGTCGAGGTCGTCGCCAACCCCGGAACGGGAACCCTCGGCGAGACAGTCCTCGAGGTCGAGGGGGTGTCGGTGACGGATGCGCGGATCGAGCGGGTCTCGAACGTCTCGCTCTCGGTGCGCGGGGGCGAGATCGTCGGCATCGCCGGAGTGTCGGGCAACGGCCAGCACGACCTCGTGGCCGCCATCCTCGGCACGACCCCCGTCTCGGCCGGGCGCATCCGGCTCGGCGATCACGACGTGACGGGTGCCTCTGTCGCCGCCCGTCGAGCCACGGGGCTCGCCGTGATTCCCGAAGACAGGCGCGGAGAGGGAAGCGCGGTCACCATGTCGATCACCGAGAACCTCTCGCTCGGCCACCACAGGCAGCCGCCGATCGGTCGGGCGATGGGCTTCGGCACGGGCTGGATGTCGCTGGTCGCCGCCCGCGCACGTGCGCGCGAGCAGATCGCGTCGTACGACATCCGCACCTCGACCGAGAAGCAGCCGGTCGGGTCGCTCTCGGGCGGAAACGCGCAGAAGGTCGTCATCGCCCGCGAGCTTTCGTTCGATGCGCCGCTGCTCATCGCCGAGCAGCCCACCCAGGGCGTCGACGTGGGGGCCATCGAGGCCATCCACGGGCGCCTGCTCGACTACCGGGCGTCTGGCCGTGGAATCCTGCTCGTCTCGCACGAGATCTCGGAACTGCTGGCTCTCGCCGACCGGGTGCTCGTGATGTTCGCCGGCGAGATCGTGGCCGAGTTCGACCGGTCGCAGGCGAGCGCCGAGCGCATCGGTGCGGCCATGGCCGGAGCGGCCGCCGCGGCCGGCGAGGGGTGGACCGCATGATCGCGCGCCTGACCCGTCATCCCGCCGTCGTTCCCATCGGGGCCGTGGTGCTCGCAATCCTCATCGGGGCCGTCGTCATCCTGGCGGCAGGGCTCAATCCGCTCGACGCCTACGCGGCCGTTCTGCGGGGCTCGCTCGACGTGCGCAACCTCGACTACACGTTCTCGGTGTGGGGCTTCATCTGCGGCATGGGCCTGGTCGCGGCCATCCCGTTGCGCATGGGCGAATTCAACCTCGGCGGAAACGGCCAGCTCGTGCTGGGCGGCATCACCGCCTATGTGGTGGCCAGTCAGCTCGGCCTGCCCGGAATCGTGGCCGTGCCGCTCGCCCTGATCGCGGCGATGTTCGTGAGCGGCGGCTTCGCGGCCGTGTCTGCGCCGCTGTCCACACGCTTCGGAATCCCGATCATCATCTCGACCCTATTGCTCTCGCCGGTGGCCGTGGCCGTGGCGTCGTACCTCGTGCGCTTTCCTCTCGCGGAGAAAGGATCGGGCAACGCGCAGACCCCGGTGCTGCCGGAGGATGCGCACATCTGGAGCCTCGGCGACCTGCGCTACACGAGCGTCGGGCTGCTGCTCATCATCGCCGTCATGGTGATCTTCTACGTGGTCGATTCGCGCTCGGCCGTGGGCTTCGAGGTGCGCGTCGTGGGGGCGAACCGCCGCTTCGGCGAGTACGCGGGCCTCAAGCCGGGCCGTCTCGCGCTCGGAGCGATGGGTTCTGCGGGTGCCGTGGCTGGCCTCGTCGGCGCGATCATCGTGCTCTCGTCTCCGTACCGTTTCATCGATGGCGCACTGATCTCGCCCGGCTACACGTTTGCGGGTCTCGCCGCGGCACTCCTCGCCGGGGGCCGGCCCGCCCTCGTTCCGGTCACCGCAATCCTCTTCACGATCCTTCAGGTGGGCGGCGCGAGCATGGAGCGCACGGCCGACGTTCCCCGCCAACTCTCCGACGTGCTCCAGGGAGTGGTCATCGTGATCCTCGCCCTGCGCGTGGTTCTCGACCGCCGCCGGGCCGGCGCAGCAAAGGACAGCTGATGAGCATCTTCGAGTGGAGCTTCGTCGCCGCCGTGCTGACCGGTGCGACGCCCATTCTGTTCGCCGCCCTCGCCGGGGCCCTGTGCGCGCAGGCCGGCGTGTTCAACATCGCGCTCGAGGGCCAGATGCTCTGGGGCGCGTTCGCCGCGGTCGCGGGCAGCTACTACACCGGCAACGCCTGGGCGGGCGTGCTCGTCGCGGTGATCTCGACGGCGCTCTACTCGGTGATCCTCGCCGTGGGGGCCGCGCGCTGGAAGGCCGACCCGATCATCATCGCGATCGGCACCAACCTGCTCTCGCTCGGCCTCACGGGCTTTCTGCTGCGGGTGCTCTTCGACACGTCGGGATCGTTCGCGCCGCAGGGCCTGAAGGGCATCGGCACGATGCCCTTCCTCGCCGGAATCCCCGTGATCGGTGACATCCTCGCGGGCCAGTCCGTTCTGGTGCCGCTGGCGTTCGTGCTCATCATCGCGGCGGGCCTGTGGCTGCGATTCACACCCGGCGGCCTGCGCCTACGTGGCGTGGGCGAGCATCCGGATGCCGCGGCCACGCTGGGCATCGGCGTCGCCCGGTACCAGACGTGGGTCACCATCCTCGGAGGCGGACTCTGCGGACTGGCCGGAGCCCAGCTGTCGCTCGGCAACGTGACCCTGTTCACCGAGAACATGACGGCCGGACGCGGCTGGATCGCCGTCGCCGCAGTGATCCTCGTGGCGAACAGGGCCTTCTGGTTGCCCGTGGCCTGCCTCGGATTCGGCGCGGCCGAGGCATTAGGCTTCCGGCTGCAGGGTATCGGCGCGCCGCAGCAGCTCACCGACGCCGCGCCCTACGCCATTACCCTCGTCGTTCTCGTCATCATGCGCATCGCCGTGACACGACGCCGCACGCACACCCTCATCGCTCAGGAGACCCACGCATGACCGAAGCCTCGCGGCGCGACGTTCGCCACATCATCGTCGACACAGACACGGGCATCGACGACGCCCTCGCGCTTCTCTACCTCGCGGGCCGCGACGACGCCGAGATCTCCGCGATCACCAGCGTCTACGGCAACACGCCCGTGGAGGACGCGGTCGCGAACATCGCCCGGGTGTTGAGGACCGCCGGGCTGGAAGACACGTTGGTCGCGCGGGGAGCAGCAGGTCCCATCAACGGCGAGCCGCGCATCGCGGGCCACGTGCACGGCGGCGACGGCCTCGGCGATCTCTACGGCGAGAAGCTCGTGCCCCGCAACCTGTCTCCCCTGTCGTCGGCCGAGCTGCTCGTCGAGCTCGCCCGCTCCCGCCCGGGCTACTACGACCTGCTGCCGATCGGACCGCTCACGAATGTGGGGCTCGCGCTCGAGATCGAACCCGAGTTGCTGACCCTGTTCCGCTCGACGGTGATCATGGGCGGCTCCGGCCCGTTCCCGCCGCTCGGCACCGTGCAGATTGTCGACGCGAACATCCACAACGACGCAGCCGCCGCCGCCCTGGTATTCGCGGCTCCCCGTACGAACCTCGTGATGGTCGGGGTGAACGTGACCGCCGGTACGATCGTCGATGAGGCGGCCGTGCAGGCGCTGCACCGCGCGGGAACCGAATGGGGCACGTTCTCGGCCGACATTCTCGAGGCCTACATGGACTTCTACCAGTTCTCATGGGGACGCAGGGTCTCGCCCGCGCACGACGGACTGGCGGCCGCGCTCCTCGTGCAGCCCGAATGGATCACTTCGTCGCTGACAGGGCCCGTCAACATCACGACCGACGGCTTCGCCACCCGCGCGCACCTCGTGCGAACCCACGAGGGCCTGCCCGTGAGTTGGCCGATCACACCGGCCCCCGACACCCGGGTCGTGCTCGATGTCGACAGGCAGGCGTTCCTCGCCGACTTCGTCTCGGTGCTGGCCGGGCTCGGTCGGGCGTAGTCGATCGTCGGTGTGCTCCGGTCGGATCGGCCTGCCGGTTGCAGATAGGTTGTGTGCATGGTCACTCAGAGGGCACTGTCGACAGTGCACGTTCGGGCGCCGGGAAAGATCAACGTCTTTCTGAAAGTCGGGGCGGTGATGGATGACGGATACCACGACGTGGCCACGGCCTACCAGGCCGTCTCGCTCTATGAGAATGTGCGGGCGACGATCTCGGACGACTTCTCGGTCGCCTTCGGTGGCAGCATCGACTGCTCGGGCCTCGAGGTCGATGGCACGAACCTCGCCATTCGCGCGGCGCGCATGCTGGCGCGCACAGCCGGCTACCGCGGGGGCGTGCACCTCGAGATCGAAAAAAATGTTCCCATAGCCGGCGGCATGGGCGGGGGATCGGCCGATGCGGCGGCAACCCTCGTGGCGTGCGACACCCTCTGGGGCACAGACATCGGTCGAGAGGAGCTCCTCGCGCTCGCGTCACGCCTCGGAGCCGACGTTCCCTTCGCCCTCACGGGCGGAACCGCGATCGGAACGGGACGCGGCGACCAGCTGAGCCCGGCGCTCGCCAAGGGCTCCTTCCACTGGGTGCTGGTGCTCGCCGACTTCGGATCGAGCACTCCCGAGGTCTATCGCGAACTCGACCGGCACCGCGATCGGCACGCGCAAGACATCTTTCCTGCGCAGACGCAGCCGACCGTCGACACGACCGTGCTGCAGGCGCTGCGCTCGGGCGACGCCCTCGTGCTCGCCGACGCCCTGTACAACGACCTGCAGGCTCCGGCGCTGCATCTGAACCCGGCGCTGACCGGCATCCTCGAGCTCGGTGAGGAGAACGGTGCGCTCGCGGGAATCGTCTCAGGATCCGGACCGACCGTCGCTTTTCTCGCCGAGAACCTCGACTCCGCGCTCGAGCTGCAGATCGCACTGAGCGCCGCGCGGCACCGGGTGGTTCGTGTCACCGGACCGGTGCACGGCGCCCGCGTCGTGGGCGACTGAGTTCCTGAGCTGATCGAGTAGCGGGCGAGGAACGAGTCCGCGCCACACGAACACGGTTCACTTCTTGAGTGGCGCCGATACGCCCACCCGGTGCGTCGGGATGGGCACGACGACGCTACGGGACGGCTCACCTTGGTGATCTGCTCAGAAGCGCGACCCAGGTGGGCGCGCGGGCTACGACGCCGGGTAGATGCTGAGCTCGAAGACGGTGTGTTCAGGCAGCGCCGCGCGTCCGCCCAGGCCCTCGAGACCGATGACGACCCCGATGCCGGCGACGATCCAGCCGGCGCGCTCGGCGAGTCTCACCACGGCCGCGAGTGTGCCTCCGGTTGCCAGGAGATCATCGAGGATGACGACGCGCGATCCGCGCGGAATCACATTCGGCTGCACTTGCAGCGTGGCGGTGCCGTACTCGAGCGCGTAGTCCTCGCTCAGCAGTTCGCCGGGCAGCTTGCCGGCCTTGCGCACCGACACCATGCCCACGCCGCGGGCGTAGGCCATGGCCGCGGCGATGCCGAATCCGCGTGCCTCGATGCCGAGCACGGCATCCACCTGGCCCCAGTCGTGGGAGGCGAACGCGTCGACGACGGAGGCGAAGGCTTCGCCGTTCGCGTACACCGACGTCACGTCGCGAAAGAGGATGCCCTCGCTCGGAAAGTCTTCGACCGTGAGCAGGTGGGCGTCGATGAGTTCGGCTGTCGTTTCGTCGGGCATGCATTCACGCTACCGGCGCGCGGGGCGCCCCACGACGAGACGCGTGTCGCGGGGGCGATAAGTTGGAGTGATGACAGACTCCCCAGCTCTCGGCGACGAGGCGCTCGCACTGCTGCGTGAGCTCATCCGCAGTGCGTGCGTCAACGACGGAACCTACGCATCGGGCCAGGAGGTCAGGAACACCGACGTGCTGCGCCGCTTCTTCGAGGGCGTCGACGTCGATCCCGTCGTCATCGAATCGGCTCCCGGTCGGGCGACCCTGGTCGTGCGCATCCCCGGCACCGACCCGACAGCCCCCTCGCTGGCCCTGGTCGGCCACATCGACGTCGTGCCGGTGATGCACGGCGGCTGGAGCCACGACCCGTTCGCCGCAGACATCGTGGGCGACGAACTCTACGGCCGCGGCACCCTCGACATGCTCTATCTGACCGCCGCGTACGCGGCGGCGACCCGAGCCGTCGCATCCGAGAAGCGTGCGTTGCGCGGCGACCTCGTCTTCGTGGCGGTGGCCGACGAAGAGGGCGGCAGCCGCCTCGGCATCGAGTGGCTGATGCAGCACCACCCCGACCTCATCGATGCCGATTACGTGCTCACGGAATCGGGCGGCGTGCCCGTGGGCGGATCCACCGGCATCCCGCACTCCGTGACGGTCACCGTGGGCGAGAAAGGGCTGGCCCGTCGTCGACTGCTGATCCGCGGCATCCCCGGACATGGCTCGGCACCGTGGGGATCGTCGAACGCCGGTGTCATCGCGGCCGAGGCCGTGATGCGGTTGACCCGCTTCGCGCCGCGCGCCGTCATCGGCGAGTACTGGCCGCGCTACGTCGACGCGCTCGACCTCGACGCCGACGTGTCGCGTCGCCTCACCTCGGTGGCCGAGATCCTCGGTGCCCTTCCGGCGCTCGGCGAGCTGGCGGGCTACGCGCACGCCACGACGCACACGACCATCTCGCCCAACGTGATCCGCGCCGGCGACGCGATCAATGTCATCCCGGGCGAAGCCAGCATCGACCTCGACATCAGGCAGCTGCCCGGCATCTCTCCTGAGGCAGTCGACGCCTACGTCACGGCCGCGCTCGGCGACCTGATGGAGCACATCGAGATCGTCGACGTCGTGGGTGCATCGTTCAGCCCCGCCAACGTGTCGCCCACGAACACGCCGCTGTTCGAGGTGCTCGCCGCCGTCATCGACGAGGCGTATCCCGGGGCGGCGCCGCTGCCGATCATCGCGGCCGGCGGATCCGATGCCCGCTTCTACCGGGCGAAGGGTCGGCGTGCCTACGGTTTCTCGGTGCTGTCGAGACGATGGGACTACGGCCGGTTCCGGCACCTCATCCACGGCAACGACGAGCACATAGATCTCGAATCGGTCACGCTCACGGCGCGCGCCCTCGACTCGGTCGTCAGGCGTTTTCTGGGCTGACCGCACGGGCGGTTCCCCGTTCGCGGGTACCCTCGACAGGTGGCCCATCTACTGGGAGCGGAATCGCTCCATCTCGAATATCCGACGCGTGTCATCTTCGACTCCGTGACCATCGGTCTCAACGAGGGCGACCGCGTGGGAATCGTGGGTCGCAACGGAGACGGCAAGTCGACGCTGCTCCGGCTGCTCGCCGGCCGGATCGAACCCGACGGCGGACGAGTCACGCGCCGCAACGGAGTGACCCTCGCCATGCTCGATCAGTCAGACGACCTCGACGGCGAGCTGACGGTCAAAGAGACCATCGTCGGCGACATCGACGAGCATCTCTGGGCCGGTGATCCCATCATCCGCGACGTGATCTCGGGACTGGCGTCAGACATCCCGTGGGACGTGCTCGTGTCGAGCCTCTCGGGTGGGCAGCGCCGACGCATCGCACTGGCGAAGCTGCTCATAGGCGACCACGACGTGATTTTTCTCGACGAGCCCACCAACCACCTCGACGTCGAGGGCATCGCGTGGCTCGCGCAGCACCTGCGCAAACGCTGGGCCACGAACTCCGGCGGACTCATGGTCGTCACTCACGACCGGTGGTTCCTCGATGAGATCTGCACCGCCACCTGGGAGGTGCACGACCGGCTGATCGAACCCTTCGAGGGCGGGTACGCGGCGTACATCCTGCAGCGCGTCGAGCGCGACCGCATGGCCGCCACCAGTGAGGCCAAGCGCCAGAACCTCATGAAGAAAGAGCTCGCCTGGTTGCGCCGCGGCGCCCCGGCCCGCACGGCCAAACCCAAATTCCGCATCGACGCGGCCAACGCCCTCATCGAAGACGAGCCCCCGGTGCGCGACAAGGTGTCTCTCGCCGCGATGGCCATGCAGCGACTCGGCAAAGACGTGGTCGACCTCGAGAACATCTCGGTTCAGTACGACTTCGGCAAGAAGGTGCTGCATGACGTGACCTGGCGCATCGCGCCCGGCGAGCGCACCGGCATCCTGGGTGTCAACGGCGCCGGCAAGAGCACGCTGCTCAGCCTGGTCTCGGGAACCCTGCTGCCCACCTCGGGGAAGGTCAAGCGCGGCAAGACCATCAAGGTGGCGACGCTCACGCAGCAACTCTTCGAACTCGAAGACATCTGGAACGACCGGGTCAGCGAGGTGATCGGCAGGCAGAAGAGCTCATACGTCTCGGGCGGAAAGGAGATGACGCCGGGGCAGCTGCTCGAGCGCGTGGGCTTCACCAGCGCCCAGCTGTCGACCCCAGTGAAAGACCTCTCGGGTGGCCAGAAGCGACGACTGCAACTGCTGCTCATCATTCTCGACGAGCCCAATGTGCTCATTCTCGACGAGCCCACCAACGACCTCGACACCGATATGCTCGCGGCGATCGAAGACCTGCTCGACTCCTACGCGGGAACGCTTCTGGTCGTGAGCCACGATCGCTATCTGCTCGAGCGCGTCACAGACAATCAGTACGCCGTCATGAACGGCGGCTTCACGCACCTTCCGCGTGGGGTCGACCAATACCTCGAATTGCGCCTCGCGCAGCAGAAGGAGCAGGCGCGCATCGCCGCGGGCGGACCCGCAGACGCGCCTGCCAAGAAGACCGGGCTTCAGGGTGCCGAGTTGCGCAGCGCCCAGAAGGAGCTGGCGGCGGCCGGCCGCAAGATGGAGAAGCTCGGCACCCAGATCGCCGAGATGGACGTCGCGTTCGCCAAGCACGACCAGAACGACTACTCCGGCCTCGGCGAGCTGCAGACGAAAGTCCAGGGTCTTCGCGACCAGATGGACACGGTCGAATTGCGCTGGCTCGAGCTGACGGAACTTCTCGAGGGCTGACCTCTCCTAGGATTGACCTGTGTCTAAAGTCTTGAGCAGTCTCCCGGTCGGCGAACGAGTCGGCATCGCATTCTCCGGCGGTCTCGATACCTCCGTCGCCGTCGCGTGGATGCGCGAGAAGGGTGCCGTTCCGTGCACCTACACGGCCGACATCGGGCAGTACGACGAGCCCGAGATCGACCGCGTTCCGGCCCGTGCCCTCGAGTACGGCGCCGAGCTGGCGCGCATCGTCGATGCCAAGTCGGCGCTGGTCGAAGAGGGCCTCACGGCGCTCGCGTGCGGCGCCTTCCACATCCGCTCGGGCGGCCGCACCTACTTCAACACGACGCCGCTGGGCCGCGCCGTCACCGGCACCCTGCTCGTGCGTGCCATGAAAGAAGACGGCGTCGACATCTGGGGCGACGGCTCCACCTACAAGGGCAACGACATCGAGCGGTTCTATCGCTACGGCCTGCTCGCCAACCCGCGCCTGCGCATCTACAAGCCCTGGCTCGACTCCGACTTCGTCGGCGAACTCGGCGGCCGCACCGAGATGAGCGAGTGGCTCGTCGCCCGAGGCTTCCCCTACCGCGACTCGGTCGAGAAGGCCTACAGCACCGACGCCAACATCTGGGGCGCCACCCACGAGGCCAAGCGGCTCGAAGAACTCAGCGCCAACATCGAGATCGTCGAGCCCATCATGGGTGTCGCCTTCTGGCGCGACGACGTCGAGATCGCCTCCGAAATCGTCACCCTGCGCTTCGACGCCGGTCGCCCGGTCGCCATCAACGGCGTCGAGTTCTCTGACCCCGTAGCTCTCGTTCTCGAGGCGAACGCCATCGGCGGGCGGCACGGACTCGGCATGAGCGACCAGATCGAGAACCGCATCATCGAAGCCAAGAGCCGCGGCATCTACGAGGCTCCGGGCATGGCACTGCTGCACATCGCCTACGAGCGCCTGCTCAACGCAGTGCACAACGAAGACACCATCGCGAGCTACCACTCCGAGGGCCGCCGCCTCGGCCGCCTGATGTACGAGGGCCGCTGGCTCGACCCGCAGGCGCTCATGCTGCGCGAATCCATTCAGCGCTGGGTCGGCTCGGCCGTCACGGGCGAGGTCACCGTGCGGCTGCGGCGCGGCGACGACTACACGATCCTCGACACCACGGGCCCCAGCCTCAGCTACCACCCCGACAAGTTGTCGATGGAACGCGTCGGCGACGCCGCCTTCGGACCCGACGACCGTATCGGCCAGCTCACGATGCGCAACCTCGACATCGCGGATTCGCGTGCGCGGCTCGAGCAGTACGCTGCCGCCGGCATCGTGGGCGGCGCGACGGCCGAGCTCGTCGGGCAACTCGAACAGGGCGAATCCTCTGAGATCTTCGATGCCGCCGAGCAGTCCGACGGCGACGAGGCCCTCGACCGCGCCACGGACCTCGCGTCCGAGGGCGCGGCGTTCGACTCGGGAACCGACTAGCTCCGCTACGGCGCGTCAGGGCGTAGCTACGGCGCGTCAGTGCGTTGTTACGGCGTCAGCGCGAAGACGGTCGCGCAGCCGAGCGGTTCGTTGCTCGACGACGTTCCTTCGAGGTTCAGTGCCACCACGCACACGCGGATGAGGCCCTGGGCCTCGAGCGCGGTTCCCCCGCTGAAGCCGTGATCGCGGCCCGCGAGCGAGCTCACAGACAGCGCGCCCCCTGACGTCGAGGCGGCCTTGACCGTCGTCGTGGCGATTCGGCCGGCCGCATCCGTCACCGTGATTCGCACCGAATTGGATGCCCGCACCGAGCTGGGATCGACCGCCCAGCCCTCGGCGATGATTCGGCCGCGCACGACCGAGACGCTCTCGAGCGCGCCCTGCGTCATCGAGGGTGCGGTGGGGTCACCGAACCACTCGGAGTAGAAGCGCCAGAAATTGAGGTTGCCGAAGGCGCCGCACGCGTCGTCTGTGCTGCCCGCGATGACCGCCGGGTTCGGCTGGTAGGGCGTGTAGTAGTAGAGCGCCGCGGTGGCGAGATTCTTCAGCGTCACGGCGCCGTCGCCGCACGAGCGTTCGGGGTTGTAGGCGATCGGGCTCGGCTCGCCGATTGGCCGACTCGTGAAGAATTCGCTCGTTCCAGGAGGGTTCGCGTAGCGCTTGAGCTGCCACGCCGCCCAGTAGACCTGGTTGTAGAAGCCCGAGTACTCCACATCGCAGGCCGCCGTGTCGGGGCACGCGTAGCCCGTGGCGAACGAGAAGTCACCGGCGCTCGGCGCGGTGTCGCGCACCAGCGACTGCTCTTTCTGCAGCAGCACCAGAAGCGCCTTCTGGCTGATGCCGCAGGCGAGGCCGACCCTCGCGATGATCTCGGCACCGGTCTCCGACTCGCGTCCCCGGTAGGCATTGCAGACGTCGTCGCCAGGCCGCGTGACCGTCTTCTGCGTGTAGTCGGCGAGACAGACCACGCCCGAAGCGCAGGCCGGAACCTGATCGTCGAGAAAGGCCTGCACCTCGTCGGCATCGAGCGCGCCGCCGTCGTAGAAGAGCTCGTCGGAGATGATGAAACCCGCATCGAACTCCGGGGGAGTCACGGCCTCGACCAGCCGCGCCGCTGTGTCGGCGAAGACCGCGACGGGCGTCGGGGCGCTGGATGCGGCATCCGCCCGCGCACTGGCCGGGTCGGCGTGGCCGACACCCATCGAGAGAAGGGTGAGGGTCAGGAGGGCAGACGCGAGCACGCCGAAACGACGAAGAATAGGGCGAACCACCTAGTCGAAGTCGACGCTGAGTTTGCGCAGGAGCGAGGCGATGCGCTCCTGATCGGACCTGGTGAGGTTGCGGAGCAGTTCACCCTCGGCCGTTAGCAGGGCGTCGACGGCGCCGTCGACGCGCTCGCGGCCCTCGTCGGTCATCGACACGAGGATTCCCCGGCCGTCGTGTGGATCGCTCCGACGCTCGACCAGGCCGCGCCGTGACATCCGATCGATGCGGTTGGTCATGGTGCCCGACGAGACGAGGGTCTGCTCGAGTAATGCCTTGGGGCTGAGCTGGTGGGGCTCGCCGGCGCGGCGTAGCGCGGAGAGCACGTCGAACTCCCACGATTCGAGGTCACTGGTGGCGAAGGCCGTGCGCCTGGTGCGCTCGAGATGTCTCGACAACCGCCAGACGCGAGAAAGCACTTTCATCGGCGCGAAGTCGAGGTCGGGTCGCTCGCGCTCCCACGCGTCGACGATCCCGTCGACGGAATCTCGGGGAATCGCATCTGGCACGCCTCCATTATGGTTTGCCGGTGACTGCAGCATGCTCCGTGTCTGGCAGAATTGCAGAATGCGTGCTGTTCACAGCGCGCGGTCCGCCTTGGTGTAATGGCAGCACGACAGCCTTTGGAGCTGTTAGGTCTAGGTTCGAATCCTGGAGGCGGAGCCGCAGTCGTGTCTACGTTGCTTGCGCGATGTGGATGAGTCGAGCCGGTTCCGCGCGCCGGATGACCCGTGCGCGTCCCGGGATCGCCGGGGACGAGAAGATGCTGATCGCGGCCGGCGAATCGATGAAGGCCGGTTCCATCGTGTCCTGGCGCAGTCGAATGGGCACGCGGACAGGCTCGTCGAACTCGTCCGGCAACTCTGCGGGGAAGAGGCTGGCGGGCAGGAGGCGGATGGGGGTGGCCAAGGGTCCGCTCCAGGATGCCGCCGCGCGAGTCGCCAGGGCGGTGAGCGCGTCGACGGTCTGCTCATACGCGATTGGGCCCACATATCGCCGATCGCTCAGCCCGAGCGGCTCGCTAAGCCGATCGCGAACGCGGGCGGCGAGAATTGCGCAATGAGGTCCAGATCGGCGCACTTTCCGTGCGCCTTTGCGCTTGCGAGGGATGTGTGCCGATCTGGTCACCACGAAAACCCGAACGAGCCGACCTTCGATCGGGGTGACAGTGCTTTCAACTGCGTCATGCGCTTTCCTGGGTCACTGATAATCTTCTTCTCACGAATGGCCACGCCGAGATCTGCTGCGCCTGGCACGAAAGGTACCCCGTGAAACTCTCCACCACGAAGGCCGCATCGCCACAGGATCGCTCGTCGCGACGAGCCTGGTTGATCGGCGCCTGCGCGACTGCCGTGGTCGCCGGTTCAATGCTCTCCGTAGCTCCAGCCGCACTAGCCGCCGACCCGCCGGGCTCTGTCGTGCTGCAGTCAACGGGGGCGGTGCAGACGGTGACGGTTCCCGCCGGAGTGACCTCAGTTGGCGTGCAGCTCGCCGGCGGCGGGGGCGGGTCAGGCGTCGGGGGATTCCAAGACGGCGGAGCCGGGGGAAAGGGCGCGGTGCTGAGCGGGTACCTGACCGTCACTCCGGGGACCGTCCTCGATGTCTATGTCGGCGGGCAGGGCGGCCACTACGGTACCAACCCCGACAACGCCCACGGCGGCTGGGGTGGGCCGGCATCCGGCGGTTCTGTCGAGAACCCCGCTCAGTCGCAGGACGCGACCGGCGGGGGCGGCGGCGGTGCGACGACGCTGTTGGTGGGTGGAGACGTGATCGGAACAGCCGGAGGTGGCGGCGGTGGCGCCGGATCGAACAACTTCGCTGGTGGCGCGGGCGGCGACGCCGGCGACCCGGCACACGACGGCTTTCACGGTGGCGGCCCCAGCGGCACCGACGGATACGGCCTCGGCGGCCACGCCGGCAAAGCTCCCTCAAGCGAAGGCCTGCCCGGAGGGTGTGGCTCTTGCGGCAATGACGGTTTCGGAGACGGCTACGGCGGGGGTGGTGGCGGCGGCACGATCGGTGGAGAAGGCGGCCATGGCGGAACTGCCTCCGGCGGCGGCGGCGGCGCAGGAACGTCCTCCGCGAGCGCTGCGCTCGCCAACGCGTCCGTCACCACGATGGCGACGCTCGACTCCGGCTACGCATCCTTCGACTGGGTGCTGGATGAGGCGCCTACCGTTGCGGGTGACGTAGTCCTCCAGGCGACCGGCGCCTCGCAATCGGTGACGGTGCCCGACGGCGCGACCGCCATGTCCGTCACGGTCGCCGGTGGAGCCGGCGGTGACTCGTCGCACACCACGGGCGGGGGCGGCGACGATGCCTCGGGCGGAAAAGGCGCCTCGGTCACGGGCACGATCGCAGTTGCTCCCGGTGCCGTCATCACCGTCGACGTCGGCGGCGAGGGAGGGCACTACGGCACCAGCACGAATGGCAACGCAGGAGGATGGGGTGCGAGTATGCCCGGAGGCGAGAGCCAGGTGACCACCGACGACCTCGGCAAGAAGTACGGCGGAGGCGGCGGTGGCGGAGCGTCCAGCGTCTCGGTGGCGGGCAGGGTCCTGATCGTGGCCGGCGGCGGCGGCGGGGCCGGATCGGCATGGGGCGCCTACACGGGCGGTGCGGGAGGTGATGCCGGTGTGACCGCAGGTGACGGCTATCGGGGCAAGTGTGCCGAAGACGAGTACGGTGTCGGCGGACACGGCGCGGACGCCCCGACCGGGGCCGGCACGAAGGGTGGCATGAAGTCGGGCATCAATCAGCCGTCGGCCGGCGGTGGTGGCGGCGGGTCCACAGGGGGTGAGGGCGGGCACGGCGGCTCCGCGTGCTCCGGCGGCGGAGGCGCGGGCGAGACGCTCGTGCAGTCGTTTTCCGTAAGCAACGTCACTGTGGGCACGTCAGTCGAGCAGACGGCGGGCGTGGTGGGAATCACCTGGCACACAGGTGCCACCCTCGTCGTCACACCGTCCGCCACGTCGATCGAGGCCGGTGGCATGGTCACGTTCACCGGGCGCCTCGTCGGCGCAGACGGCACCGAGCTTGGTGAGGCCGCATCGCTCGCGTTGAGTTCAGCGGAGGAATCCGATGTCTTCGGACAGGCATCCGCAGTGCTCACCCGGCCGGGATCGCGGCCCATCATCGTAAGGGTTCCCGGATCCGCCCTGCAGGCGACGGTCATAATCGAGGTTCGGGGCGCCACGCCGACGACGCTCGCCAACACGGGAATTGACGTCGCAGGTCTGCCCGCGGCGGGCGTAGCGGTCATTCTTATCGGGTTGGGGTTCGTCGGTGTACGACTCATGATCGCTGCGAAGTCGAGGCGCCGACACTCTTGAGCCCCGCAGATGAGGTGCGTCGGAGTCAGACGGAACTGCGCTAGCCGATGTCGGCCTCCCTGCGCAGCAGGCTCCGGGCTGGCACTGCAGCACGTCGCACAACGCGGCCAGCGTAGTGAACCGGCCCCCCTCTCAGTGAAATCACAGCGGCAGTCCTTAGGTGTGTGCACGCGTGGCAGGTTCGTCACGGCTCAGACCGTGGATGGTCCGCTCAGACGACACCACATCGGCAAGGTGATCGCGACGGCGCAGGAGGTTGACACCGCGCGTGGCCATAATTCTGGGAGCGGAGCTTCATGACCTCGTTACCCCACTCAGGCAGCGCGAAGTGAGCCGAAAGCCCCACGCTCAGCGGAAGGGGGCGCTTTCCCGCACGGTCAGCTGGAAGGGTGCCAGCCGATGGCGGCCCGCTCCATCGAATCCGGCAATCCGCTCCTCGAGCATCTCGAGCGCCATAGATGCGAGCGTCGCCGTATCGGGAGCGATGGAGGTCAGGCTCGGGTACGTCGTCGCCGCGAAAGAGGTGTCGTCCCATCCCACGACCGCGACGTCGTGCGGCACGGCGACGCCGCGCTCGTGCAGCGCCCGGAGTGCACCGATGGCAGCCAGGTCGTCGCGGCACACGAGTCCGTCGAAGTGCAGGCCGGCGTCGATGGCGGCTCCAACGGCGGCCCGGGCCGACACGGCTCCAGTTTCGACGGTGGCGATGAGCAGCGCGGGGTCGGCGGAGAGGCCCGCGTGTTCGAGGCCACGTCGGTAGCCCTCGATGCGCTGCTGCGATGTGGCGGTCAACTGCGTCGTCTCGTGGCCGAGGAACGCGACCCTCGACCGACCCAGGTCGACGAGGTGACCCGTGGCCATCATCGCGGCGGCCTCGTTGTCGATCATGACGCGGTCCACGCTGGGCGGCGCGGCGCCCTCGCCGAGGAGCACGATCGGGATGTCTCCGTGCCGTTCGTCGATCTCGCTCGTGGTCATGATCGCGGGTTGGAAGAGCATGCCGTCGACAAGCCCGGATTCGCTCGCGTTCAGCACGGCCCTCTCGCCATCGAGGGTTCCTCCGGTCTCTTCGAGCAGCACGCGGTAGCGCGCATCCGATGTCGACGCCGTGGCCGCAACCAGGTTCGCGAGCTCGGCGAAGTAGGGGAGCCGGATGTCTGCGAACGCCAGGGCGAGGAGTCCTGTGCGCCCCGTGGCCAGTCGTCGCCCGAGGGCGTTGGGGCGGTAGCCCAGCTCGTCGATGGCGCTCTGCACGCGCGCGCGCATCTGCGGCGAGACATTGGGGTGATGGCGTACGACGTTCGACACGGTCTTCATCGACACGCCGGCGTGGTCGGCGACGTCCTGGAGTCGAACGCCGGCCATGGATTCCCCTTCTGCGCCAGGCGCCGTCTCGTATCGCGCCTGTGAAGGAACTGTAGTGCCCATGCAAGCCGGAATATCGTGTCTGGCCTTGACGCCTCCCTTTCTAGCGCTGTAAATTCGAATTCACGCCTCGTACGAGCGGCCCGGCCACCGCATGCCGCATCGCGCGAGGGCCGTGCTGTTCCACCATCGAAGGAGATACCGTGACAGGCGAAGCACCCATACTGAGCACATCCGACTCGACTCTCGATGCCGACGTGCAGAAGACCGTCGACGCCCTCAACACCGATGGGATCTCGGCCCGCAGGGGCGCGTTTTCGGTCGACTGGGCCGACACCCTGCGCGAAGACATCGACATCGCGTTCGCCGAGGCGCTGAGCCGCCCCGACGGCGCCGTGGGCCGCGGCCCGAAGAGGTACTACGTCGAGATGCACCCCGAACAGATGCACGGCTGGCTCGAGCTGGTCGACCATCCGTGGGTGCGTTCGGTCTGCGAGGCGGTGCTCGGCCCCGACTACGAGATCATCGAACTCGGCTTCGACATCCCCGGTCCCGGCGCCAAGAACCAGCCCTGGCACCGGGACTTTCCGATGCCCGAGGAGACCCGGGTGAACCGACGCCTGACATCGCTCGCCTTCAACGCCACGGCGGTCGACACGGCCGAAGACATGGGCCCGTTCCAGATCGCGCCGACCACCCAGTGGGATCTTCCCGAAGGCTTCGAGCACGAGATGTTCCCGCCGAAGTCGGCGTATGAGCGCTACGAAAAGCTGTCCACGCGCAAGTACCCGCAGCGTGGAGACGTCTCTGTGCGCTCGGCTCTCACCATCCACCGCGGAACAGAGAACCAGTCGGACAAGTCCCGACCCGTTCTCGTGCTCGGGGTGGATGCGCCGGGTGCAGGAAACGCCGAGCACCACGACATGGCGGTCACCCGCGACTTCTACGACAGCCTGCCCGAGCGGGTGCAGAGGCATCTGGTCTGCCCCATCGTCGACGAGCTCGTGCCCATCACCCAGAAGCACTCCATAGAAGGCCTCATGATGGGCGAGGCGTAGGCGGGGCCTCGCCTCGACGCCACTATGACTGAGAGTCGGCAGACCAGGGTTCGCTCGCATGGGCCAGCCACACCTGGTGCGCATCGAGTGAGCGTATGAGACGTTGACCCTCCGTGGTCGGCTCGTTTAATTCGCCCGACCAGACAGCGGCGTCGCCGACGATCGCTACGGGGCCCTCTTCGGTCTGCACGACGACGATCTGGGAACCGCGCGTGTGTCCCGGTGCGGGGATCAGCCGAACGCCCGGGAGAAGTTCCCGTTCGCCGTCGACCTCGACATAAGTCACTCCGGGCGCATCCACCCATTCTCGAATCGTGTAGTCGTTCTGGGTGCGGGCGTCCTCGAGTTCTTGACGTTGCACGTAGACGGGCTTGCCGGCGAAGAGATGATTGCCGCCGCAGTGGTCGAAGTGCAGATGGGTGTTGACCACCGCGGTGATGCTGTCGAGATCGATGCTCTCCGCGGTCAGGGGCTCGAGTTGCGGGTCCATGTCGGCCACCGCCGGGTGCAACTCGGTCATCCCCGTGTCCACGAGGATCCGACCTTCCGGGTGCGTGATGACGTACACGTAGACGGGCATCCGTTCCTCGCCTGCGAGGAGAGTGCCGACGCGAATCGGCCGCACTGTGACGGGATCCTGAATCGTCATGAGCATCTCCCGTGATCGTCGAGACGACGGGCCTCGGGTTTCGTCTCGAGGTTATCGGAGGCGAGGGATGCCATCCAGCCCTGTGCCGCTCGAAGAACCTCGTCGTGCGTGGCGCCGTCGAAGGCCTGCAGTCGAAGGAAGTGCTGCGTGATCGTCAGACCCAGGATGCCGCTCACGGTGATCAGGGCACGGAGCCGTGTGTCGTCTCCGTCGAGAGAGCGGGCCAGGTTCTCGACGCGTTCGTCGAGAAACTCCCGCATCGAGTTCGCCGCCTCGGGAACGGTCAGCATCGACCGCACCAATGCGCGCGTCTCTGGGGGTAGCTCGCCGAGTCGTACGCCCAGGACGTCGAGGAGATGCTCTCCAGCGCCGCGTTCCTGCCCGGTCGGAAGCTGCACCGCCACGGCGAACAGAGCTGGAACGGAGTCGACATGAGAGTGATAGCGATCGAGGAGCACTGGAACCTTCCGCGGCTCACGGCCGCAGTGAAGGCCCTGCCCGAGGATCGAGCAGATCCGAGCACTGTTCTCGACGAGATGGGCGACAACCTCGAACGCCTCGATGACCTGGATGCCGTCCGGATCAGCATGATGGATGACCAGGGAATCGACATGCAGATCCTCTCCCTCGCCCCTCCCGGGGCGCAGCCCCTCGACGCGGACGAGGCCGTTGCGTTGAGTCGGCAGGCGAACGACACCGCAGCCACCTCGGTACAGCGCCATCCGACGCGGTTCCGCGCATTCTCGACGCTGCCCATGGCCGATCCCGGAGCGGCCGTGACCGAACTCGAACGCACCGCGGGGCTCGGATTCGTCGGCACCATGGTCTACGGCCGAACGGGTGAAACTCCTCTCGACGACGCCCGCTACGACGAAGTGTTCGCCGCCGCCGCCGCTCTCGGTCAGCCAGTTTTCATCCACCCGCAGATCCCGTCGAAGACCGTCCGCGATTCGGCATTCACCGGCTTCGACCCGATGACGAACCTCGGACTGGCGACCTTCGGCTGGGGATGGCACCTCGAGGCCGCTCTGGCGGCGTTGCGACTCATCGTCCGAGGCACCTTCGATCGGCACCCCGACCTGCAGCTGGTGCTCGGTCATTGGGGAGAGCTGTTGCTGTTCTGGCAGGATCGCGTCGACAGCCTGACCAGCGTCGCCGGACTTCAGCGATCGGTATCCGAGTGCATCCGCTCGAACGTGCACATCACCAACTCGGGAATGCTGAATCCGACGCTGCTCCGGCACGCTCTCGAGGTGACCACCCCCGATCGACTGCTGTTCTCGACGGATTACCCTTTCCAGCGGCCGACGAAGGCGAACATCGACGAACTCCTGGCGACGTTCTCCTCTGAAGAGGACCGTGCTGCGTTCATGGGCGCAAACGCGGAAACGCTTTTCGGCATCGCGTACTGACGCCCCGCCACGTGTGATGATCGAGCATGGCCGACCGACTGATGCTGCTCGACACCGCCTCGCTGTACTTCCGCGCGTTCTACGGGGTGCCCGACTCGATCACGAGATCAGACGGCATCCCGGTGAACGCCGTGCGCGGCCTCCTCGACATGATCGCCCGACTCACGACGGAGTTCGAAGCCACCCAGCTGATCGCCTGCTGGGATGACAACTGGCGCCCGCAATGGCGGGTCGACCTCGTTCCTTCGTACAAGGCGCAGCGGGTAGCCGAGACCGTGAAGAGAGGGCTGGATGTCGAAGAGGTGCCCGACGGCCTGGCGGCTCAGATTCCGCTCATCCGCCATGTGCTCGAGCTCGCCGGCGTCGCCATCGTGGGCGCTGACGACCACGAGGCCGACGACGTGATCGGCACCTACGCCAGCCGCGCCGATTCGGCCGTCGATGTGGTGACCGGTGATCGCGACCTGTTCCAACTCGTCGACGACGCACGCGAGGTGCGTGTGATCTACACGGCCCGTGGAATGAAGAACCTCGAACTCGTCACAGACGAAGTGATCGTCGGCAAGTACCGGGTGCTGCCAAGCCAGTACGCAGACTACGCCACCCTTCGAGGTGACGCGTCAGACGGTCTTCCGGGGGTGGGGGGCATCGGTGAGAAGACCGCGGCGACGCTTCTGGCCGAGTACGGCACGCTCGAGTCGCTTCGCGACGCGGCGCAGGATGCCGGCAGCGGGCTGAGCGCGTCGGTGCGGTCGAAACTCACGGCGGCGAGCGACTACCTCGACGTCGCGCCCACCGTCGTGACGGTGGTACGCGATCTCGAGCTGCCGACGCTCGGTCGGGTCGGCGCACGCATCGAGCCCGTGTTGGGCGAGAACCGAAACGAGCTCGAACGGCTTTCGGCGGAGTGGAACCTCGGTGGCTCCGTCACGCGGCTTCTCGCCGCTTTCGACTCCTACGCCTGACCGGATGCCGGCGCCGCGTCAGCGAAGGCCGCGGGCAACTCGTCGGCGATCTCGGATGCCAGAAACCCGGTTTCGAAGACACGTGCGGCAAGACGGTCGCCGGCCTGCGAGTGCGCCCAGGTTCCCCAGCACGCCGCGGCCGCAGGATCGAGTCCGCGAGCCAGCAGGCCGGTGATCGCCCCCGCGAGCACGTCGCCGCTGCCCGATGTGCCGAGGCCCGATCCGCCCTCGGCCACCATCCACGACGAGCCATCGGCATCCGAAATGCGGTCGAAGCACGTGACGACAGCCCCGTAGCGCACGGCGACCTCGTCGTTGTCGTCGGGCTGCGGGTCATCGTCGGGAGATCGGCCCAGCAGAATCGACGCCTCCTGCTTGTTGGGAGTGAGCACCAGCCTGCCGGCGAACGGCGCGATTTCGCCCTCGAACTCGGCCAGCACGCCAAGCGCGAAGGCGTCGAGTACCAGGGCCGTCGAGTGCGGAATGCGGGGGAGCAGGGCCGCGAGCACGGCGCGGGCCTCTGACGGGCTGTGCAGCCCCGGGCCCAGGAGCACCGCGTCACTGGCCTCGAGCTCGGAGCGGAGCGCGAAGACCAGGCCCCCGCCGAGCTCTCTCGACGAGTTCTCGGGCAGGCCGACGACCCCGGCCTCGGGAAAAGTCACGGACGCCGATGCGGCGGCGGAGTCGGCGAGCGCGAGCGTCAGCCGCCCGGCGCCGGAACGCAACGCCGCTCGGCCCGCGAGCAGCACGGCGCCGGGCGACTTGGGCGATCCGCCGACCACGAGGATGCTGCCGCGGTCGCGCTTCGACCCGCCGCCCGAGGGCAGGGGCCAGGTCTGCAGGAACTCCGGCGTGATCCGCCGGGGCGCTCGTTCAGTGGGCAGGCCGGTCATCCATGCCTCCTGAATGCGTGGTCACGGGAGCTCCTTCGTCGGAGAGGTGCGACACATCGTTGACGCTGTCGGCGGTCCAGAGACCCGATCCGCTCGGTCGCGACAGCCGGGTCAGCGATGCGTTCGCCACTGCGGAGCGCTGCGAGGTCTCGAGCAACTGCGCCTCGGTCATTCCCTCGCAGACGTAACGCAGGATGAGGATCATCGCGTCGTGGCACACGATCATCACGTGCTTGCCGTCGTCGATGAGGTCGATGTCGGAGAGCACGGAGCGAGCCCGCAGCACCATGTCGGCCCACGACTCGCCGCCCGGCGGCCGGTAGTAGAACTTGCCGAGCCAGCGACGTCGCTGCGCCTCGAAGGGCAGCCGGGCCTCGAAGCCCCGCGTGGTGAGCAGGTCGGTGATGCCCAGTTCTCGGTCGCGCAGCCGCTCGTCGACGCGCAGTGTGAGATCGATTCCCGACTGCGCGATGGCGAGTTCGCCCGTGCTGGCTGCCCTGACGTAGGGAGAGGTCCAGGCGCTCGTCGGTCGGGATTGCGCGTCGAGGCCGCTGAGCCAGGCTCCGACGGCGGTCGCCTGGCGCATCCCGGTCTCGGTGAGGGGCACGTCGGCATCCCGCACGGGAACGTCGATGGTTTCGGCCCCCTCGAGTTCAGCGCGGCTCGCCGCCGCGTTTCCTATGCTCTCGCCGTGCCGGACAAGGAGAAGCTGTGTGGCGCCCATGAACTCCACGTTAGCGAGCTGAACAGCGCTCGGCGAGCGGTTGACAGCCTCGGGCGGCAAGGGGTTGCCCCAGCCGCTCGGGGAGCAATACGGTGCTCGTCATGAACGTTCGCGTGAAGGTCGGATCGGCCGTGCTCTCGGCGGGCATCGCCCTCTTCGCGACCGGGTGTTCGAGCACTCCCGATACCGTAGACCAGGCGCTTCGCGAATCATCGTCTGCCGTCGCATCCGGCCGGTTGGCACTCGAGCTCTATACGCGTGACAGCTCGACTTTCGCCCTTGCAGATACCGCCCTGGGCGACGCGCTGACCGAGCTCGACGGTGCGCAGTCCGAAGTCGCAGAGGCCGAGGCCGCCGGGGCGTCCGAGTCGACCGTCAGGCAGCGCGCTCTCGACGTCATACGCTCGGGAGTCGACGCGGTCAGTGCGGCTCGTGACGAGCTGTCCGCGGGATCGGCCTCTGGCATCGCCGACGCTGTCGACGCACTCGAGAGCGCGGAGAAGCAGCTGGATGCTGCGGGGGGCGGGAAATGAGACGCCTGTTCGCTGTCGCCCTCGGCATCCTGACCGCCATCGGCGGGTTCGTCGACATCGGCGACCTGGTGACCAACGCGGTCGTCGGCTCACGCTTCGGCCTCGGACTCGTCTGGGTCGTCATCGTGGGCGTCATCGGCATCTGCCTCTTCGCGCAGATGTCGGGCCGCGTCGCCGCGGTCAGCGGTCGGGCGACGTTCGAGATCATTCGCGAACGCCTCGGACCGCGGGC
>NZ_CAXVWM010000016.1:0-42175 GCF_964263775.1 Agreia sp.
GAAGATCATGATCAGCGTGCGGTTGACGCGGAACGGATCGATGTAGGCCGTCGACACGTCGGGGATGATCTGCATGTCCGACTCGTGGATCGACGCGAAACCGCGAATCGACGAACCGTCGAACATCTGCCCGACGGTGAAGAACGACTCGTCGACCGTTGATGCGGGAATTGTGATGTGCTGCTGGACACCGGGAAGGTCGGTGAACCGAATATCAAGGAACTTTACGTCCGTGTCCTTGATGAACTTGAGCACCTCGGAAGAATCACTGAACATGTGAGAGACTCCAAATGGCTTGGTACAGGGGAACAGCTGCGAACGCAGCCGTCCCGAGCCTACGGGGAAGCCATTACCCAGCAGTGACACAAATGTTTCGAGCATGTTACGGCTTGCCCTCATTCCGCTTTCGGTAGCGGCCATAAACTCATCTGGTGCCCGATTCCACCAGCTCGTCATCGCTCAACGGAGCCCCGCCCAGCAACTGGCCGGGGGAGCGCATGGGCTTCCCGAGAGCCGGCGTGGGTTCCGTCGCCCGGAGCGGCCGTCGGCTTGCGGCGATCGCGATCGATTTCGCGGCGTGCTACGTGATCTACTTCGCATTCTTCTTCGGCAACGACTGGGCCAGCCTCGTCATCTTCGCCATCGAGCAGGTCGTATTGCTCTCGACCCTCGGCAGCGGACTGGGCCACTTCGTTCTCGGAATCCGCATCGTCAAGGTCGACGGCGGTTACGCGGGCGTGTGGCGGCCAGCCCTTCGAACAGGTCTGCTGCTGCTGCTCATTCCGGCCCTGATCTGGGATTCAGATCAACGTGGCCTGCACGACGTGTTCGCCGGGACCGTGCTCGTCATGCGGCGCTGAGGCAAACTCTCCTCGCGCCCACATCAGCGACCGCGTTGCGGACGTACCTTGAACGGATCCACGCCCTTCGGAATGGGCATGCCCGTTGAGCCGAGCGACGTGAGGCGATTGCTGACGGCCATGACCTCGGCCTTGTTCAGGGCCGGCTTGACCTTGGCCATCCGGCTCGCGACCTTGTGCAGGGGAAGCGCCTCGGGGTCTCGAGAGTCGACGTAGAGGAACGTCACCGGCACGTTCGGAAGCACTCGCAGAACCTTGCGACGCTCTTCTTCGAGCATACGAGTCGTGCGGGTCTTAGAACCCTCACTGATCAGAACGACGCCGCCGCGCCCGACGGCGCGGTAGACGGCATCCTGCGTCTTGCCGTTCACGGCGACCGGCATCTCGCTGCCCCGCCAGCTGCGCTTGAGGCTCGAGCGGAGCACGGCGCCCACTGCCCCGGGCTGGCCGGCGATCTGCCCGTAGGCTGCCCGTTCTGCACGACGGCCGAGGATGATGAGGGCCACGAGGAAGCCCGCCAACACGCCCGCGACGATCCACATGGCCATCGCGAAGCCGTTGCCATCAGACAGCAGAAGAGCCACGATCAGGCCCGCTGCGACCGGCAGCAGGAACCCGAGGGCCATGATCCAGACGACATTCTTGTCGTAGCGGCGAGTCATGCTGAAGACCTGCCACATCTGCTTGATGGGACCCGGTTCTTTGGGGGGCGTCGGGGTGGATTGCTCAGACTTGCGTGCCATGCGTCTAGGATACCGAGTCGGATTCCTTCATGCCGACCAGTTCGCTCACGGCGGCTCCGCTGCTCCTCCACACGGGCTCGGTCGGCGCACGTCCGCACAGATTTCGGTGCCGCGCCGGGTGTGCGGTTCTCGTGGAACAGCATCGAAGCATGAGTCGTCGTCGCACTAGTTTGTCCGCCCCGCCGAGGGATGACGAGGCCGAACGCAGGGCTCCGGATCAGTCGAGGCTCGACGACGTTGCCGGGCATCGGGTGATGAGGCGCTTTGCGGTGGGAACGAGAGCGACGCTTCTTCTGGCTCGTCGCTCGTCTCCGGGCGAACAGAACGACTCCGGTGCTCGCTTGGTGAAGGTGTTCCATCCGGAGACGCCCATGTCGAGTGTCGACATCGAATTGGCGGCGTTGAGCAGTATCGACACCCCCCACATCGTGCGGCTCATCGACGTGGCCAGCATCGAGGCGGGTGAGCCCCCGTGCCTCGTGCTGGAGAGGCTGCCCGGACCCGCGCTGTCCACCCATCTCGGCCAACACGCTTCGATAGATGCCGGACAGGCCGTCACGATCCTCGCGCCTTTGTGCGCAACGGTGCAGGCCCTTCATGATGCCGGCGTCACGCACGGTGCGATTCACCTGCGCAGAATTGTCTTCGACCAGAGAGGCGCGCCGACGCTCACGGGGTTCGGGCGCGGAATGCTTCGGGAGATGTCAGCGGCACAAGAAGCCGAGTCGCCCGTTCCGGGCCGCGTTCACGCCGTGGCACCGGCATCGACGCGAGCGACCGCATGGCGCGCCGCAGTGCACGATGATCAGCGAGACCTGCTCGCCGTCGTGAGCGAGGTGCTGAGCCGGGTCGACGCCGACGCACCGCTTGCGATGGATCGTGTCGAGATCTCTGCGTTGTCCAGCGAGATCGGAGCGGGACCGAGCAGGGAATTCTTGCCCCGGCTCGAGACAGCGCTCTTCGCTCTGGCCAGGCCACAGGTCGTCGCCGTCGACGCGGTATCGTCTGGCGCGGATTTTCCGGCGCCCGATCAACCTCTGCCGGCGCGGGAGCACTCGGTCGTCTCAGCGCAAGCGACCGAGTACGACTGGGCCGCATCGACGACTGTCGCGCCCCCACCCGAGGCAGAGAATCGGCTCATCGCGGCGCTTCGAGTCCTGGGAGCATCGTCGGCAGTCCTCGAGCTGGCTTCGTCTGTCGTCGACGTGGCCGTTCGGTCGACCTCGCAACGACGCCTAGACCGCGACCAGCCCTCTGCGGAGGGTACGAAGGCACATCGGAGTTCGCCGAGGCACTGGGGCCGCCGACCCCTGATAGTGGGAGTGTCTTGTGCCGTCGTGGCTACCACGGCGCTGCTTCTGGCGCTTCCGTCGTCGGGCGACGGGGCTCAGGCCGGTGCGGGCGACGTTCGGCCATCCGGCACCCACGCTTCCGAGGTACACCCCGGCGAGCCTGCTCGCATCCCGCCGATCGGCGAGGAGCCGAGCCTGCTCGGCGACGATCCCGCCGCCGCGCTTCAGGCTCTTTCTCGCACGAGCGAGGGGTGTTCGGCGAGCACAGAAGAAAAGGCATGCCGCCTGACAGTTTTTCAGACCGAGTACCTCGACTCGCTCCCGGCCGGCGATGCGCCGATCGTGATCGGCGCGGCAGACGCGGTCGTCACTGGCGTATGGGGCGGCTCGGCTCTGGTCGCCGCCCGGCTAAACGACCAACCGGCCTCGTTCCTTCTGATGAAGGGCGAGGCCGGATGGCGAGTGCGTGATGTGTTCGTCGGCGATCAGTAGCCCAGGTTGCCTTCGAAGGCACCTTCCTCGAGACGATTTTTCACCGCGACGAGGAACCGGGCCGCATCGGCACCGTCGACGATGCGGTGGTCGTAGCTCAGCGCGAGATAAACGGTCGATCGAATGGCGATGGCCTCGCCCTCGCCGGTTTTCACGACGAGCGGTTTGCGGGAGACAATGCCGGTGCCGAGGATCGCAACCTGCGGAAGGAAGACCACCGGCGTGTCGAACAGTGCCCCGCGGGATCCCGTGTTGGTCAGCGTGAACGTGCCGCCCGCCAACTCGTCGGGCTTGAGCTTGTTGTCGCGCGTTCGTGCCGCGAGGTCGGCGATCTCGCGAGCGAACCCGGCGAGGTCGAGCTCTCCGGCGTTCTTGACGACCGGCGTCAGAAGACCGCGCTCCGTGTCGACCGCGATGCTCACGTTCTCGTGGTCGGGATAGACGATGCTGTCGCCGTCGACGGTCGCGTTGATGATCGGGTAGGCCTTCAATGCTTCGGTCGCAGCGAGCGCGAAGAATGGCAAGAAGCTGAGCTTGTTGCCCGTCTTCTCCTGGAAAGCACCCTTGACCTTGTCGCGCAGGGCGGCGACCCGGGTCACATCGACCTCGACCACGCTGGTCAACTGGGCCGTGGACTGCATCGACTCGACCGCGCGCTGGGCGACAACCTTGCGCAGGCGCGACATCGGCTGAGTAGTTCCGCGCAGGTCGGACACGGGCAGGGTGGTTGTGACGGCGACTGGGGCATCGGCTGATGCCGACGCGGAGGGCGCCTTGGCTGCCTCGGCTGCGGCGAGAACGTCTTCTTTGCGAATTCGTCCGCCGACGCCGCTGCCGGTGAGCGTCGACAGGTCGATGCCGTTGTCGCCGGCGAGCTTGCGAACGAGAGGGGTCACGTAGCCGGCATTCGCGGCGCGAGACGCGTCATCCGATTTGGATTCGGGCGCGGCCGCAGGTGCCGGTGTCGGTGCTGGCGTCGCCGCGGGTGCCGGTTCAGGCGCGGCCGCGGGTTCGGGTGTCGGTGCTTGCGTCGCGGGTGCCGGTGCCGGCGCTGGTTCGGGTGCCGCTGCGGGTGCGGGCTCCGGCTCGGATGTCTCTGCGGCCTCGGCCGGTGTCTTTTCAGGCTCCGGCGCCGGGGCTGGTGCATCGGCCTCGGTCTCCGCCTCGGTCGACGGTTCCTCGGCCGGGATCTCTTCCGCGGCCTCGGGCGCAGCAGGAGCATCGGACGACGCAGCAGAGCTGCCATCCCCGATGCGCACGAGCGCCGTGCCGACCTCGACGGTCTCGTCTTCCTGAACCAGGATCTCCTCGATCACACCGGCGACGGGTGACGGAATCTCGGTGTCCACCTTGTCCGTTGACACTTCGAGCAGGGGTTCGTCGACCTCGACGCGGTCTCCCACACTCTTGAGCCAGCGGGTTACCGTTCCCTCTGTGACACTCTCACCGAGTGCTGGAAGGTTGACGGATTCGCTCATTAGCTTGTCTCCTTTAGAAACCGATCGTGGTTTTTAGCTTACTTGTATTGGGTCTGTGCGCGGCGCGGTGTCGTCACAGCGCGTGCAGGGGCTTGCCCGACAGCGCGAGGTGCGCCTCGCCGAGGGCCTCGTTCTGGGTGGGATGAGCGTGCACGAGTTGCGCGACGTCTTCGGGATAGGCCTCCCAGTTCACGATGAGCTGCGCCTCGCCGATGAGTTCGCCGACGCGCGCCCCGATCATGTGGATTCCGACGACGGGCCCATCGACGACGCGCACGACCTTGACCGAGCCGGTTGTGCCGATGATGTGGCTTTTTCCGTTGCCACCCAGGCTGTAGTCGTAGGACGTGATGCGTTCAGGGCCGTGCTTCTCGACCGCCTTCGCCTCGGTCAGGCCGACGGATGCGACCTCCGGGTCTGAGTAGGTGACCTTGGGGATGTTGACGTCGTCGACGACCTGCGGCGACAGGCCCGCGATCTCCTCCGCGACGAAGATGCCGTGCTGGAATCCGCGGTGCGCCAATTGCAGGCCGAAAACGATGTCGCCGACAGCGTAGAGGCCGGGCACATTCGTCTCGAGTCGTTCAGTTGTCACGACGAAACCGCGGTCGAGCTCGACACCGACCTCCTCGAATCCGAGATCGTGCGTCGACGGGCCACGACCCACGGCGACCAGAAGGAGTTCGGCCTCGATGCGCCGGCCGTCTTCGAGCATCACGACGACACCCTCGTCATTCTGCTCGACAGACTGAAAGCGCGTGCCCAGGGTGAACTCGATGCCCCGCTTGCGGAATGCCCGCTCGAACTGCTTGCTGATCGACTCCTCTTCGTTCGGCACCAGGTGAGGCAGCGCTTCGATGATCGTCACGTCTGCACCGAACGACTTCCAGACGCTGGCGAACTCCACACCGATGACGCCGCCGCCGAGGATGGCCACCTTCCGTGGAACGAAATCGAGCTCCAATGCCTGCTCGCTGGTGATGACACGACCGCCGATCTCGAGACCGGGGAGCGAACGCGAATAGGAGCCTGTGGCGAGCACGACGTTCGTGCCGGTGATCAGGTCGTCGCCCACCCGCACCTGGGTGGGGGTGACGAGGCGCCCTTCGCCACGGATCACCGTGATCTTGCGTGCCGCGATGAGCCCCTCGAGGCCCTTGAACTTGCTCGACACGATGCTCTCGCGGTAAGCGGTGACCCCGGCCATGTCGACCCGGTCGAACGTGGTCGAGATGCCGTATTTCGCCGAACCGCGAGCCACATCGGCTACTTCTGCGGAGTGAAGAAGGGCCTTCGTCGGGATGCAGCCCCGATGCAGGCAAGTTCCGCCGAGCTTGTCTTTTTCGATCAGTCCCACAGTGAGGCCGAGAAGGCTTGCGCGGAGTGCGGCCGCGTAGCCGCCGCTTCCACCACCGAGGACGACCAGATCGAATTTCTGTTCAGACACCCGCGGTAACTCCCTCGTAAAACTGCATCGTTGCCCGCACTCCACAGGATGGGCGGAACGGGCTTCGGCGACGTGTTTTCGCCTTGTCGAGCCTACTACGGCCGGGTCACTCGGGCCGCACGGGAGCCGCCGCGGAGGCGAGGGCGAGCAGGGTGCGAACGGTCACGCCGGTCGGGCCCTTTCCGGTGTAGCCATAGAGGGAGTCCTTGTTGGTGCCCGCCCCGGCGATATCGAGGTGAACCCAGGGAATGCGGGTCGACCCGTCGGCGGAATTGCCGACGAACTCGCTCAGGAAGACCGCCGCGATGAGCATGCCGCCCGCAGTGTTGCCGGGCTTGATGTTGGCGATGTCCGCGATGTCCGAGTTGAGCATGTTCCGGAACTCCTCCCCGAGGGGCATATGCCAGAAGAGCTCGCCCGCCGCCGACGCCGACTCGAGGACCTCCGCGACGAGCGGGGAGCTGCCCAACGTTCCCACATAGCGATTGCCGAGGGCGACGCTGGCCGCACCCGTCAGGGTCGCGACGTCGATGATGGCATCGGGAAACTCCTCGCTGGCTGCGACGAGACCGTCGGCGAGAACGAGGCGCCCTTCCGCATCGGTGTTCAGCACCTCGACGGTCTTGCCGCCCCGGATGCGGAGGACGTCGCCGGGGCGGATCGCCGTGGCCGATGGCAGGTTCTCTGCGAGGCAGAGCCAGGCAGTCACTTTCGTCGGGAGGCGCAGCCTGGCGGCGGCAAGCACGACGGACAGCACGGTGGCCGCTCCGGCCATGTCGTACTTCATTCCGATCATCGACGCTGCCGGCTTGAGCGAGAGTCCGCCCGAATCGAACGTGATGCCCTTTCCGACGAGGGCGAGATGCCTCGCCGCATCGTCGCCGGGGGAGTAGCTGACCTTGACGAGGCGAGGGGGCCGGCTCGATCCCTGACCGACACCCAAAATGCCTCCGAAACCGTCGTCGGCCAGGCGCGCCTCATCCCAGATAGTGACCTCGACCCCGGGCAGGTCGGCGAGTTCGGATGCCCGCGTGGCAAACGACTCGGGATAGAGATCCAGCGGCGACTCGTTCACGAGGTCGCGAACGAGGTGGATTGCGCGCCCCACCTCTGTGGCGTACTCGATCGCCGCTCCGCCGACGGCGGTCGCGGTGACCAGCGTGAAGAATTGCGCCGGGTGAGAGCGCGCTGAACCGGTGTCGCTGCGATACTCGGTGTATTCGTAAGCCCCCAGCAGGCATCCCTCGAGCGCGGCGCGCGCCTGCGACTCGTCTGCGATCGGCAGCGACATCGCGATCGACTCGACCCCGAGCATCCGTCGGGCCACGGAACCCGTCGCATACCGCAGGTCATCGGCACCCGGCGTGGCAGAGGGAAGCCCGACGAGCGCAAGGGACCGTGCCGCGATCCCCACGGGTGCCGGTACGCGCACGAGGTCGTCTTTGGAGCCCGTGATCCCGAGTATCGCGAGGTCGGCGAAGGCCGGGTCTGTGCCGAGCAGGGCCACCGCGTCGCCGACCAGGGCCGGGCCGTCATCGGTGCGGATCACTCCGAGCACGAGGACATCGGCGACGACATCGCCGACGTCCGACGAAGAGATGGCAAGAGAGGCGAGAGTCATGATTCAACCCTAGGCCGCGGATGTTCGCTCTCGGCATGCCGCGGCGGGCGGGTGCTGACAGCAGCCGCGATTAGAGTTGAATCCATGACGGATTCGAGCGAGCTCTATGAGATCACCGGCGAGCTCGGCAACATCCCTGACGGACTCGACCTGGTGATGGCGCTCACCGGCTTCACCGACGCGGGCGGCGCGATCTCACAGGTGGGCGACTACATCCTCGACAACCTCAGCAACCGCGTCATCGTCGAGTTCGACACCGATACTCTCCTCGACTATCGGGCCAGGCGGCCCGTCATCTACTTCGACCAGGATCACCTGAGCGACTACCAGCCTCCCGCCCTCCGGCTCTACCTCGTGCAAGACGAGCTCAACCAGCCGTTCTTCTTCCTCAACGGATTCGAGCCCGACTTCCGGTGGGAAGCGTTCACCCGGTCGGTGATCGAGCTCATCGGCCTGCTCAAGGTCAAGACCACGACGGCGTTGCACGCCATTCCCATGCCGGTTCCGCACACCCGGCCGATCCGGGTGACTGTGAGCGGCAACCGAGTCGAACTCATCGACGCGCTGTCCGTCTGGAAGCCGCACACCCAGGTGCCCGCCAACGCGATGCATCTCGTCGAGTTCCGACTTCAAGAACTCGCTCATCCCGTCGCGGGATTCGCGCTGCTCGTTCCCCATTACCTCGCCGATACGGAGTATCCGCTCGCCGCGCTCGCCAGTCTCGAGAGCATCAGCGCAGCCACTGGCCTGATCTTTCCCACCGACAGGCTCCGAGAAGAAGGCCGGGTCTTTCTGTCGAAGATCGACGAGCAGGTCGGCACGAACGTCGACCTCGAGAAGCTCGTGGGTACGCTCGAGGAACGTCACGACGCCTACATGCAGGGCACACCGCTCAAATCCCCGCTCACCGACGAAGACGGCGAACTGCCGTCGGCCGACGAGATCGCCGAAGAGCTCGAGAAATTCCTCGCCATCCGCCGTTCAGGCGACGACGACCCAGGGCCCTCCCTCGGTCTCTGACCTCGGCTTCGACACGAGCGCCGTAGCATGGCACGCGTGAACTCTCGAGGCGCCTGGCTCGTTTTCAGCGTCGGAGTCTTCGCCTACATGACCGCCGTCATGCAGCGCACGACGCTCGGGGTCGCCGGTGTCGATGCGGCGCAGCGCTTCGACTCGTCTGCGGCACTGCTGTCGACGCTGGCCGTCGTCCAGCTGGTCGTCTACGCAGGCCTGCAGATTCCGGTCGGCATCCTCATCGACCGGGTGGGTCCGAAATGGTTGATCTCGGTCGGCTGTGCGCTGATGGTCGCGGGGCAACTCGTTCTGTCGCTTGCGCCCGACATCCCCACGGCCGTAATCGGGCGGGTCTTCGTCGGCGCGGGAGACGCGGCCGTGTTCATATCGGTCATCCGCCTCGTCACCTCGTGGTTCGCGGGCGCTCTCGTGCCTCAACTCAGCCAGTGGGTCGGCAATATCGGACAGCTCGGTCAAGTGCTCTCCGCACTTCCGTTCGCCTGGGTTCTTCATGGCTTCGGCTGGTCGACCGCGTTCTCCGTGGCTGCGGCCGTGTCCTTCTGTGCCCTCGTCCTGTCGGTCGCCTTCCTCAGGAACCGCCCCGCGGATGCTCTCGACGAGGGCCGGGTCGGGGGCATGCGCGAGGCGATCCGGATGCTCGCCCCCACGTTGCGCAGGCCGGGAACGCAACTGGGGTTCTGGTCGCACTTCGTGAGTCAGTCCTCGGGAACGGCCTTCACCATCTTCTGGGGATTCCCTTTCCTCGTGTCCGCCGTGGGACTCGACCGCGGCACCGCCTCCACCTTTCTGGTCGTCATCGTGGTCTCGGGCATGGTCGCCGGACCGGTCCTCGGGATCCTGAGCGCACGGTTCCCCTTCCGACGTTCGAATCTCGTGCTCGGTATCACCGCCTCACTCGCACTCGTGTGGGCGAGCGTTCTTCTCTGGCCCGGCGTTCCTCCGGTCTGGCTGATCGGAATCCTCACCGTGACCCTGGGAGTCGGCGGCCCCGGATCGCTCATCGGCTTCGACTTCGCCCGGTCGTTCAACCCCGCCCGGTCACTGGGCTCGGCCAACGGTGTCGTCAATGTCGGTGGATTCATGGCGAGTTTCGTCATGATCTTTCTCATCGGGTTCATTCTCGATGTGCAATTCGATGCAGGCCTCACGACGACGCTCTACTCCATGGATGCTTTCAGGCTGGCCTTCGCGGTTCAGTACCTCGTGATCGGCGCCGGAGTCGTGTTTCTCCTTCGCGCTCGTCGGCATACCCGTCGACGACTTCAGGAGGATGAGGGAATATCGGTGGCCCCCTTATGGGTTGCACTGGTAGGCAAGTGGAAGGCCGGCCGCCGGTAGACGTCAGGGCGATTCCGCATTCCATGCAATAATTGAAAATCAAGACCCGTTCTTGTGCAGGGTGTCCGAGCAATCGGCCGCGACGAAAACCCGCACTTGACATGGGTCTTAGTAATGTCAGAAAACAACTCCAGCCTCCAATCGGCATCGGCTTGTGAAAGTCGAATCCACCCGGTGAGACCGGCGTGAAAGGTGATCGTATGGCCACCCGCAAATCAACCACAACACTCGAACCCACCACCGACGAGGCTGTCGCAGTCGCGACCAAGCCGGTGACGAAGGCAGCCGCAACGAGAGCCGCGAAAGCCGCGGCAGCGAAGGCCGCACCCGACGCTCACGCGCCAGCAGCCAAGACGCCCGCAGCGGCAAAGGCACCCACGAAGGCCGCCGCCGCGAAGACCGCTGCCGCTGCCAAGAAGGCCAAGGCTGCCGCCGACGCCGACGGCCCTGGCACGGATGACGACGCCGCGGTCGTCGTGGAGGTCGTCGTCGACGATGACGAGACCACGACCGACGACGAGTCCGACGACAGCGCCCCCAAGGCTGCGGCCGAGATCGTTCTCCCCGCCGGCGCGCTGGTCATTTCGGACGCCGACGACGACAACGACGTTCCGGTCTATTCGACCGCGATCACGGGTGCCACGGCCGACCCGGTCAAGGACTACCTGAAGCAGATCGGCAAGGTCGCTCTGCTGAACGCGGCCGAAGAGGTCGAACTGGCCATGCGTATCGAGGCTGGGCTATTCGCCGAAGACACCATGTCGACCATGAGCGAGGCCGAGAAGAAGTCCGCCTTCGGTCGCGAACTCCAGTGGGTCGCCCGCGACGGCGCCCGCGCCAAGAGTCACCTGCTCGGCGCGAACCTGCGTCTGGTCGTCAGTCTCGCCAAAAGGTACACGGGTCGCGGAATGCAGTTCCTCGACCTGATCCAGGAGGGCAACCTGGGCCTGATTCGAGCGGTCGAGAAGTTCGACTACACCAAGGGGTTCAAGTTCTCGACCTATGCCACCTGGTGGATCCGACAGGCGATCACGCGCGCCATGGCCGACCAGGCCCGCACCATCCGCATCCCTGTTCACATGGTCGAGGTCATCAACAAGCTCGCTCGTGTGCAGCGCCAGATGCTGCAAGATCTCGGACGCGAACCCACGCCCGAAGAACTCTCGCGCGAACTCGACATGACACCCGAGAAGGTCGTCGAGGTGCAGAAATACGGCCGGGAGCCCATCTCGCTGCACACGCCGCTGGGCGAAGACGGCGACAGCGAGTTCGGTGACCTCATCGAAGACACCGAGGCCGTGGTTCCCGCCGACGCCGTGGGCTTCACGATGTTGCAGAAGCAGCTCGAGTCGCTCCTCGACTCCCTGTCCGAGCGTGAGGCGGGCGTCATCCGCATGCGCTTCGGACTCGGCGACGGCATGCCGAAGACGCTCGACCAGATCGGTGACACGTTCGGTGTCACCCGTGAGCGAATCCGCCAGATCGAATCCAAGACCATGGCGAAGCTTCGTCATCCGTCACGGTCGCAGTCACTGCGCGACTACCTCGAGTAGGCCGCGGATGCGCTATATCGCGCCCGTCCTCGTCGGTCGTGCGGTTCGGGCGGTCACCCGGGCGCGCGGCGGCGGTTCGGCGCTGCCCGGCTACATCGTCAACAAGATGGCACCGGGCTTCATCAAGAATGTCGTCGCACAGTTCGAGTACGGAATCGTCTTCGTGCTCGGTTCGAATGGAAAGTCGACGACGACCCACATGCTCACCGAGGTTCTCCGCGGGCACGGGTTGACCGTCTTCACCAACCCGTCAGGGGCGAATCTTCCGCAGGGAATCTCTTCCGCCCTCCTGTCGGAGGTGCGGGTGACCGGAAAGCTGAAGGCCGACATCGGCATCCTCGAGGTCGATGAGGCCTTCGCCCTCGAGCTCTCGAAGACACTGCTTCCGTCGACGATCCTCATGCTCAACGTGCAGGTCGACCAGCTCTACCGGTTCTTCGAGACCGAGGTCGTCGCCGACATGATGCTCGACACGGCGGCTGTCGCCACTCGGCACGTGATCAGCAACCGCGACGACGCGTACCTGTCGAAGATCGGCGAGATCCTCGACGAACAGGGCGCCCGCGTTCCCGACGTCACATATTTCGGTGCGTCGCCGAAGCTCGTGGCGAGCTCCGCGCACGGTCTCTTCAACGCGGCAAATCACCGCGAGAAGGCATCGACGTCGTCGATCGACGCGCTCGCTGAGCTCGAATCGTGGGACAGCGCGGGAGCGCGCATCCGCGTCGACGGTGAACTGGTCGAAATTGCTCTGCCCGCCAAGGGCCTGCACTACGGCGTCGACGCCGCCGCGGCCCTTGCGACGGCGGCACGCGTGCTCGGGGTGCATTTCGATCTGACTCGAGCGTCTGCCGCATTCTCGGCCATGACCCCGGCGTACGGGCGCGGCGAGCTGCTCGACTTCGGCGACGAGAAGGTCGAGTTCGTGATGTTCAAGAACGCCGCGAGCCTGCAGCTGAATCTCGACGCACTCCCGGAGGCGCCGGAGCAGGTGATGATCGCCATCGACGAAGGAACCCCAGACGTCTCCTGGCTGTACGACATCGACTTCGCCCAGCTCGATCACGTCGACGTTCTGACGGGCGCCAAAGCCTGGCAGTTCGCGCTTCGACTCGAACACGAGGGCATCCCGGTGGGCACGATCGAGCCCGATCTCAAAAAGGCGATCGAGTTGATGCGTGCCCTGCCCTCGCCGAAGAGGGGCCACAAGACCTGGGTGGTCAATTACGAGCAGATGATGCTCGCCAGAAAGATCATCGGCTACGGCGACATGGAGGTCTCGTTTTGAGTTCGTCATCCGCAATTCCGGTCTCGATCCTCGAGCTGTACCCCGACGAGCTCGAGGCCAGCGGCGAACGCGGCAACGTCACCGCCCTCACGGCCAGGCTTGAGCGAGCAGGCCACCTCGTCACGGTGACGCAGCACTCGATCGGGCAGAGAGTTCCGAACGATGCCGACATCGTCGTGATCGGCAACGGCCCCGTCTCCGCGGTTCGCGCGGTGCACTCCGACCTCCTCGAGAATGCCTCGGGCCTGCGAACCCTTGCAGACGACGGAGTACCGTTCTTCGCCGTCGGCGCAGGAGCGGAGCTTCTCGGAGGCGGCATCACGCTCACCGATGGGAGCATCCTGAGCGGACTGGGCATTTTTCCCTTCAACGCCCGCCGAGGCGTGCCGCGCCAGGTCGGCTACATCGTCGTGGAGGCCGCCCAGGGCACGATCGTCGGGTTCGAAGACAATGCGTCGGAATGGAATCTCGACTCCGGCGCGGTTCCCCTCGGTGTCGTCACGAGCGGAGGAGGAAACGGCAACGGCCGAGAGGGCGTCTTGTCGGGCGCATCCATCGCAACCCAGACGAAGGGGCCCGTCCTCCCGCTGAACCCATCGCTCACCGATGCCGTGATCCGAGCGGCCCTCGAGCGCCGAGACGTGGCCTACGCGCCGTCCGCAGCCCACGCCGAGCTCGATCGTCTTGCCGCAAAATCCAGAGAAGTCATCGTTGCGAACGTCAAGAGCGTCTTCACCACGATCTGATGATCACGATGTCCGCCGCGATCCGCTCGTCGCCTCCACGCCGGGCTGTCATCAGCCTCGACGTTCTGCGGGGCAATGCGCGCATCCTCTTCGACGCGAACTCGGCGTCGCCGCGTGTGGTGGATCTGAGGGGAGACGCCTACGGACACGGTGCCCTCGCCATAGCGAGCGCATTCGAGCGTGAACAAGTCGACGCGTTCCTTGTTTCCGACGAAGCGAGCGCGCGGGCGCTCCGAGAGGGCGGCGTGGCGACGCCCGCCGTCCTGGGCGCCCAGCTCTCTCACGACAAATCGACCGTTCTCGGGCCAGAGCTGTTCGGCCTCGATTCCCCGGCCGTTCCTGATCCCCGCGCTCAAGGACTGCTGCCAGCGCTCACCCTCTCGGCTCGCGTCTTCTCGACCAAGAAGGTGGGTGCCGACGAGGGTGTCTCCTACGGCTACGTATACCGCACGTTGCGGGCGACGACGCTGGCCATGGTCTGCCTCGGGTATAGCGACGGCGTAGACAGGCACGCCTGCGAGGGAGGACGCGCATGGTTCGCGGGCTCCAGCCATCCCATCGCGGGACGCGTGGCGATGGACGTCTTCATGCTCGACGTGGGCGACAGCGTCGTTTCGCCCGGCGACGAGGTCGTGCTGTTCGGCGACGAGAGCCAGGGGTTTCCGTCGCCCGTCTCCTGGGCGGCAACGCTGGGCAAGACCGCGGCCGAGGTCACGGCGTCACTCGGCGACAGGATCGTTCGGAGCTATCGATGACCCGCGACGCAAGCGAGATCGTGGTCGATCTGAGCGCCCTGCAGCACAACGTCGCCGTGCTGACGGCGTTGGTCGCCCCGTCCGAGGTGATGGTCGTCGTCAAGAACGACGCCTACGGGCACGGACTCGTCGACGTGGTCCGCTCGTCGCTCGCCGCCGGCGTCACCTGGATCGGCGCTCTCGACCTGCCGACGGCGCTCGCGCTTCGAGGGGCAGGGATCTCGCCACCGACACGAATCTTCGCCTGGCTGCTCGATCCTTTCGACGACCTCGAGCCGGCCATCTCGTCGGCCATCGACCTCGGCATCTCGACGATCGAGCAGCTCGACGCCATCGCGTCGTCCCGCAGCGGCGTCGCAGCACGAATCCATCTCAAAATCGACACGGGGCTGCATCGCAACGGCGCGACGGTCGAAGACTGGCCGAGGCTCGTGGCTCGCGCCGTGCAACTCGAGAAGCAGGGCGTCGTCGAGGTGGCGGCCGTGTGGACGCACATCGCCGAAGCAGATGACGCCGAGGACTCGACCTCCATCGCCCGCTTCGAAAGTGCCGTCACGCGTGCGCGCGAACTCGGCGTCGAGGCGCCCATTCGTCATCTCGCGGCCAGCGCGGCGGCCTTCTCACGCTGCGACGCCCGCTTCGATCTCGTGCGCTTCGGGGCTTTCGTGTACGGCCTGCCGCCCGGTGGCGGGCCGAGCGCACAGACCATGGGACTGCGACAGGTGATGACGTTGCGCTCGCGTGTCACGGCCATCGAGGGGCGATCGGATGGCCGCCGCCGGGCCTCCATCGACCTCGGCTACGCCGACGGCATCTCGACTCGTGCCCCCGGGCGCATCGGGGTGGCGATCCACGGCCGACGCCTGCCGCTGATCGCGCCTCTCGAAGTCGACCGCGCATGGATCGACCTGGAGCCGACAGACGATGTTGCCGTGGGAGATCTCGTGACGCTCTGGGGAGACGGCGGCGCGGGCGAGCCGACCCTGCAGGAATGGGGCGACGCCACGTCGACCATGTCAGAGGAGCTCGTCGTTCGCCTCAGCCCGCGCATTCCCCGGCGCATGGCCTGATCGGCGACGATCGTCTTCGCCCGAGCACTCGAGCTGCGGCATCAGGTGTCTATGCGCTCTCGAGACATGCCCTCGGATCCCGCGATGATGAACTCCTTACGCGGAGCGACGTCGTCTCCCATCAGCAGATCGAATGTCCGTTCCGCCCGCTCGGCATCACTCACGCCGACCCTGCGCAGCGTGCGATGCCGCTTGTCCATCGTGGTGGTCGCCAGCTGGTCGGCATCCATCTCGCCCAGGCCCTTGTAGCGTTGGATCGGGTCCTGATAGCGCTTCTTTGCCTTGTCGAGTCGTGACAGCAGCGTGTGCAGTTCGGCTTCGGAGTAGGTGTAGATCGTCTCGTTGGGTTTCGTGCCCGGGTTCATCACGACGACCCGATGCAAAGGCGGAACGGCCGCGTAGACCCGGCCGTCTTCGACGAGCGGCCTCATGTAGCGAAAGAACAGGGTGAGAAGCAAGGTGCGGATGTGGGCGCCGTCGACATCGGCGTCGCTCATCAGGATTATCTTGCCGTAGCGGGCGGTCGCCAGGTCGAAGGAACGACCCGAGCCTGCGCCGATGACCTGAATTATCGAGGCGCACTCGGCATTGCCGAGCATGTCGGAGACCGAGGCCTTCTGCACGTTCAAGATCTTGCCTCGAATGGGCAGAAGCGCCTGGAACTCGCTGTTGCGCGCCAGCTTCGCCGTTCCGAGGGCCGAGTCTCCCTCGACGATCATCAGCTCGCTCAAAGCGACATCGTTGGATCGGCAATCCACCAGCTTTGCGGGCAGTGACGACGACTCGAGCGCGTTCTTTCGGCGCTGGGTCTCTTTGTGTGCCCGCGCCGAGATGCGCGACTTCATCTCGGCGACGACCTTGTCGAGCACGAGCGCGGTCTGCGCCTTATCGTCGCGCTTCGTCGACTCGAACCGCTCTTTCAGACCCTTGGCGACGACCTGAGAGACGATGTTTCGCACGGCCGGAGTTCCGAGAATCTCTTTCGTCTGTCCCTCGAACTGTGGTTCGGGCAACCGAACGGTGAGCACGGCCGTCAATCCGGCCAGCACGTCGTCTTTCTCGAGCTTGTCGGTGCCCGCTTTGAGTCGGCGGGCGTTGGCCTCGACGCTCTGGCGTAGAAACTTGAGCAGGCCCGTTTCGAAGCCAGCCTGGTGGGTGCCACCTTTGGGGGTCGAGATGATGTTCACGAAACTGCGGAACGTCGTTTCGTAGCCGGTTCCCCAGCGCAGGGCCAGGTCGACCTCGCATTCCCTGCTGAGCTCTGTGGGTACCATCGCGCCTTGCGGAGAGAGCACGGGCACGGTCTCGGTGAACGACCCGGTTCCCTGCAGCCGCCAGGTCTCGGTCACACCCGAATCCGTTGCGAGGTGTTCGACGAACTCGGCGATGCCGCCATCGAAACGGAATGCGTCGCGTCGGGGTTCGTCGCCGCGCTCGTCTGTGATGCCGAGGGAGAGTCCGGGAACGAGAAACGCTGTTTGGCGCGCTCGATCGAAGAGTTCCTCAGTCTGGAAACGCGCCGTCGAGCTGAAGATCTGACGGTCGGCCCAGTAGCGGATGCGGGTTCCGGTCACCCCTCGCCTGACCTTGCCGACGATGCGCAGTTCGCTGCCGTTCTCGAACGGGGTGAACGGCGCATCCGGAGTGGGCGTCGAACCGGAATCATCGAAGACGCCCGGCTCACCCCGGTGAAAAGACATGGCGTAGGTCTTGCCGTCGCGGTCGACCTCGACATCGAGGCGCTCAGACAGGGCATTCACGACAGACGCGCCCACGCCGTGCAGGCCACCGGACGCCGCATACGATCCCGACCCGAACTTTCCGCCGGCATGCAGTTTGGTGAAAACGACCTCGACGCCCGACAGGCCCGTCTTCGGCTCGATGTCGACGGGGATGCCGCGTGCCCGGTCGCGCACCTCGACGCTTGAGTCGGCGTGAAGCTGAATCTCGATCTCGGAACCGTGGCCGCCCAGGGCTTCGTCGACGGAGTTGTCGATGATCTCCCAGACACAGTGCATGAGCCCGCGTGAATCGGTGGAACCGATGTACATGCCCGGGCGCTTGCGCACAGCCTCGAGGCCCTCTAGTACGGACAGGTGCCGTGCGGAATAGTCGGCCGATGCCACGTGTTCTCCCAAATAAGCGTGGGGCCGATCGGATCGGGGCCCGACGTTCAACTGTAGTTACCGCAGCGGCGTGCCAGGTCTTCGACACGAAAGCGACTATTAGGCGTACGCGCAGAGCGAAACACCCGCAAAACCGGCACCCCCGAAACAGACACATGATTTGATGAGGAGAACGGTTGTCGAGCATCGAGGCGTGAGGAGCATCACATGCACACAACAGCAACGGAGAACGGCACCATCACAGACGAGACCACCTACCAATTGACCGGCGCAGACCGCTGTGACAGCTGCGGCGCGCAGGCCTACGTTCGGGTCGAGATGGAGTCCGGCAGCGAGCTCTTCTTCTGCTCGCACCACGGCAAGAAATTCCACGACAAGCTTTCGCCGCTCGCGAAGAGTTGGCTCGACGAGTCGGCCAGGCTGCTCGAGAAGTAGTCGCCGAAGCTGACGCCCACGCGCACAGAGGCCGTTCCCTACCGGGGAGCGGCCTCTTCTTCTGCCTGAGGCATGTCTCCTTCTGTGTGAGGCATGATTGAACCGATCGTGGAGCCGATGGATCCGATGATGGCCTCGAGCGGCACGCCGGAAGCATCGCGACGGGATCCGCCCTCTGGCAGCCCGCGCACCGCGCCGTCTGCCGAGACGGCCAGCGGCGGCTGCGGGCCCACCCAGGCATGCAGCATGATGTCTTCGCCCTTCAGGAACCGCTGGGCGCGGACGCCACCGGTCGCGCGGCCCTTGGCGGGAAACTCCGAGAGGTCGGACACCTTGGCGCTGCCCGGGTCGGTTCCGGGAAGAACGGATGTGCTGCCGGCGACGGTCGTCACGATGGCATCGTCGGAAGGCGACACGGCTCCGAAGAAGATGCAGCGAGCGCCAGGCGAAAGCTTGATTCCTGCCATGCCCCCGGCGGTACGACCCTGAGGCCGAACGGAACTCACCGAGAAACGAAGCAACTGGGCGTCGGACGCGACGAAGACGAGCTCGCTCGCTTCGCCGGGCTGCGCGACACCGACGACTGAGTCGCCCTGCTTGAGTGCGATGATCTCGAAGTCGGGCTTGTTCGCGTAGTCCTGCGCGATCAGCCGCTTCACGACGCCGCTCGAGGTGCCCAACGCGATCGACTGTGCCGAGTCGAGTGACACTATGCCGACGACGCGTTCCTTCTTCGTGTCGAGCCCCAGGTATTCGGCGATGCGTACGCCGGCGGCCAGTTGCACGGAGTTGACCGGCACGACGGGCAGATCGAGAACGGGCATGCGAATAAGCCGTCCGAGCGTGGTGACGGCGCCGACCTCGCTGCGGCTCGTCGTGGTCACCAGTGAGAGCACGGCATCGTGACTCGCGCGTCGGGTCGTCGACCCGGGTAACGGCGCGGCATCCACACCGTCGGGATAGTCGATTCGGATGGCCCTGCCCGTCGTGCTGAGCACGATCGCGCAGGCGGTGTCGGCCAGCTCGAGTATCACGGGCTGCGCACGGCGCGAGGAGGGAGCGTCGCCGGGCTTCGCCTCGGTGAGCAGGGTGCGTCGCGGCGTGCCGAGCGTGTCGGCGACGCCATCCAGTTCAGCCGAGACGGTCTTGCGGATGAGGGCGGGCGAGCCGAGCAGGGCGGTGAGCTGCTCGATCTCCCGGCGCAGCGAATCCCTCTCGGCCTCGAGCTCGATGCGGGAGAATTTGGTGAGGCGCCGAAGACGGAGCTCGAGGATGTAGTCGGCCTGCAGCACGCTCAGCTCGAACACGTCGATCAGCCGAACACGAGCCGCCTCGGTGTCATCGCTCGCGCGAATCACCTGGATGACCTCGTCGATGTCGAGGATGGCGATGAGGAGACCCTCGACCAGGTGCAGCCGTTCGGTTCTGCGGGCGAGGCGGAAACGAGTGCGCCGTGTGACCACCTCGATGCGGTGGTCGATGTACACCTGCAGAAGGTCTCGTAGCCCCAAGGTCTGCGGCTCGCCGCGCACGAGGGCGACATTGTTGATGTTGAACGACTCCTCGAGCGGTGTGTAGCGGTAGAGCTGTTCGAGAACGGCGTCGGGGCTGAACCCGGTCTTGATGCCGATGACCAGCCGCAGGCCGTGGGTGCGATCGGTCAGGTCGGTGACGTCTGAAATGCCGGCCAGCTTCTTGCTGGTGACTCCGTCTTTGATCTTCGAGATCACCTTCTCGGTGCCTACGAGATAGGGCAGCTCGGTCACGACGATCCCGACTTTGCGTGCCGTGAGATTCTCGATGCTGACGCGGGCGCGCGTCTTGAAGCTCCCTCGTCCGGTCGTGTAGGCATCGCGGATTCCGGCCAGGCCCACGATCGTTCCGCCTCCGGGCAGATCCGGACCGGGGATGAAGGACATCAAGTCGTCAATCGATGCATCCGGGTTGCCGATCAGGTATCGGGCGCCCGCGATGACCTCCACGAGATTGTGCGGCGCCATGTTCGTCGCCATGCCGACCGCGATGCCCGCGGCTCCGTTGACGAGCAGGTTCGGAAACGCTGCCGGCAGCACATCGGGCTGGGTGAGTTGGTTGTCGTAGTTCGGCACGAAGTCCACGACGTCTTCGTCGAGGCCGTCAGTCATGGCGAGGGCCGCTGCCGCAAGACGGGCCTCGGTGTACCGGGGTGCCGCCGGGCCGTCATCGGGTGAACCGAAATTCCCGTGTCCGTCGATCAGGGGAACCCGCAGGGTCCACGACTGGGCCATGCGCACCAGGGCGTCGTAGATGGCCGTGTCGCCGTGTGGATGCAACTTGCCCATGACCTCGCCCACGACCCGGGCACTCTTCACGTGTCCCCGGTCTGGACGAAGGCCCATGTCGCTCATCTGGTAGAGGATGCGACGCTGAACGGGCTTGAGACCGTCGCGGGCGTCGGGCAGTGCCCTCGAGTAGATCACCGAATAGGCGTACTCGAGGAACGAGTCCTGCATCTCGGTGGAGACGTCGACATCGAGGATCTTCTCGGGCGTCTCGGGGGATACGTCTGGGATCTGGGGGGTCATACCTGAATGGGGGCTTTCGTCGAAGAAAGGCGGCGTACCGATGCGAGATCGGCACACGTTCGGTTCGGAATCGGGACGACTCGTCCTGCAGCCACGTGTGCCAGACTTGGCCCGATGCCCCCTATGCTACCGGCGACCCGAGAAGGCGAGCCCAGCCTGAAAGACGTGTTGCCCAGTTGCCTCGCGGCGGTCCAGGGCGAGAAGAACAGGCTCGGGCTCCCGGCCGTCTCGAAGACCGTCGTCATTCTCGTCGATGGACTCGGTGCATCCGCCCTGCGCCAGCGCACCGGGCATGCCCGCTTCCTCGCGTCGAGATTCTCGAAGAAGGCGACTCTCGTCAGCGGGTTCCCGACGACGACCGCGACGGCGCTCGCGTCGCTCACAACCGGGGCGTCACCGGGAGAGCATGGCCTTGTGGGGTATTCGGCTCTCGTTCCGGCCTCGAACAGGGTGGCCAACCAACTCACCGGATGGGCGTCCGACATGCAGCCGGCCGTCTGGCAGAGGCGCTCCACAATGTTCGAGCGCGCCGGCGAATTCGGAATACACGCCGCGGTCATCGGGCCTCGACGCTATGAATCCTCGGGCTTCACCGAGGCGGTTCTGCGCGGAGCGCGCTACGTGCCCGCCGATTCGATCGCAGAGAGATTCGACGCCGCCCGCTCGGTGCTCGACGCCCACGCCCGCTCTCTCTCGTACGTCTACGTACCCGAACTCGACATGACCGCACACGCCGAGGGATGGCAGTCGGACCGGTGGACTCACCTGCTCGAAGAACTCGACTCGGCAGTGCAGTCGTTCGTGCGAACTGTTCGCACTGACGAGGGTGTGCTGCTCACAGCCGACCACGGCGTGCTCGACGTGCCCCAGACATCCCAGGTGCTCTTCGGCGACGACCCGTCGCAGATGGCCGGCGTGACCCATGTCGCCGGCGAGCCCCGATGCGTGCAGCTGCATCTCGATGCCGGCCTCACAGACGACGCCCGTCGGGCGGTCCTGGATGCCTGGCGCCGGACAGAGGGTGACCGAGCGTGGGTGCTCACCCGCGACGAGGCCATCGACGCGGGCTGGTTCGGTCTCGTCGACGACGACGTCAGGCCTCGCATCGGCGACATCATCGTTGCCGCAGCGAAGAACATCGTCTACTACGACGCCCGCAAGATCAACGACCCCGCGCGCAGGATGGTCGGGCAGCATGGATCGTGGAGCTCGGATGAACTGGTCGTGCCCCTGCTCAGGTTCGGCGCGTTCGCACGCTGATCTGCTCGGCCTGAGGGGTCACGCGAGGTCGTCGTCGGTTCGCGCCCCGAAGACGATCTCATCCCAGCTGGGCATGGCGGCACGGCTGCGTCGTGGAGGCTTGGGCTGTGACGGCGCAGGCGCGGCCGATCCTGGCGTGTCTATACCGTCTAGGGTCGCGTCGCTGCGGGTTGCGTCGGTGCGGGTTGTGTCGGTGCGGGTCGCGTCGCTGCGGGCGGCGGAGGCCCAGATCGACGACGTGAGCGTGGGTCGTGCCTCTGGGTCGCGGGTCGGCGCCTCGGGTGTGCTGGAGCCAGCAGTGCTGCTGGATGCCGATCCGCTGTCGTCGAAGTCATCGACGAAGACGGCGGCTTCGCGTTCTCCCCGTCGACGGCGCAGAGCCTCGAGGAGATCGGCCGTCTGATTCAGGTTCTCTGTCGGTCGTTCCTCTGCCCGCGAGATGGCGGCCGAGGTCGCAGCCGCCGACGACTCGGCCGACGGCGTACTGCGACCGTAGGGGATCACCTCGGGGTTGGGCGCGGTGTCGTTCGTGGCGACCGGGGTCGCCGACAGGATGACGTCAGACGCGTCGGCGGTGTGAGATGAGACCGCACGAAGCCTGGGAATGAGGCCCTCGGTGATCTCGCCGTTCTGCGACAGGGTGACGGCCTCGGTGTTCAGCGGGGCAAGAGCGTGCCGCTTGGGGTCGTATTGCCAGCGGGCGTCGTGATCGATCTCGTTCGCGGCGAACGACAGCTTCACGATCCAACCCGATTCGTCTTTCCAGCTTGCCCATCGCTCGTCGGAGGCGCCGAGTGCCTCGAGGCGCTCCTGGATGGCCTCGCCGAATGTCGATGTCGGTTCTTCGCCCAGCGGATCGAGGGCGGAGTCGACCTGTACGGCGACTTTGAGTGCGGAGTTGACGACATATGCGCGTTCCGCCAGCACGGGACCCTCGAATCGCTCGACGTAGTCGAGGTCTGCGCCGGTGAGGCGGCCCACCTCCTCGGCCGACAGACCGGAGCGGATATGCCCCTGGATCTCACGAGGCGAAATGCGCTTGCCCGTCGACGACGGCGTCAACGTCTGCCTGATTCGGCTCTGAAGCACGTCGTCGATGGCGATGCGATATCGCTCGCCGGCGTCGGATGCAACGAGGAGGGCGCCGTCTTCGACGCCGATTACTGTCAATTCCTGCATGGTGAAGAGGCCTCCAGCGGTCACTGTTGCTACGACCATGCCACGCCCAAGAGCCGAATACCGGGAATGTATTGGGCGTGCCGCAAGTTGATGGCCTCGTTGTGCGATACGGGCTCTCAATCCGAATTGCTATTCCGGTGGCTTTCGTGCAAACTAACGCCGCCGATTTGGTTTTATCAATCTCCTCAGAAGTGGATGGGCATGGCAACTGATTACGACGCTCCGCGCAAGAACGACGACGATTCGGAGTCGATTGAAGCGCTCAAAGAGCGCGTTCCAGACAAGATGTCTGGCGTCGTAGATGTTGACGACGCCGACAATCCCGGCGGCTTCGAGCTGCCGGGCGCCGACCTCTCCGACCTCGATCTCGACGTCGTCGTCCTGCCGCCCCAGGCCGACGAGTTCACCTGCGTCAACTGCTTCCTCGTGAAGCACCGCTCGCAGATCGACCACGAGGAGAAGCTCGGCCCGATCTGCGTGGAGTGCGCCGCCTGAGGCAGAGCACCGCGCACGGCCGCTGACACCTAGTGCGACAGGGCGGCCCTCAGCCCCTCGGGATTCCGGGACGACACGAGCCAATACGGCGTCGGGTCGTCCGGATCCTCGAGGGGTATTTTTACGACCGGATCCACCCATCCGCGCAGGCAGAGCCAGGCGCGCGCATCGAGGCGTTGGCCGCGCTGCAACGTTGCCGCTTCCCCCCTGTAGGTGGAAGCGGGGCCGAGCAGGTCGACCGGGATACGGGCCCTGCCCGCGGTCAGCGTGCCGTTCTTCACCTCGATGACCGGTGCGAGCACGACGAAGATCCCGGCCAGCCCTCCGAAGAGGACGGCGGCCGCAATGACGCCCGCGATCAGGTTCACCGGCGCGAGCACGAGGATGCTGGCCGGGATGACGAGTGCGGTGGCCAGGTAGATCCAGATTGAGGGCCAGAGCCGCTCTCGATACGAAGACATGCTTCTATTCGACCAGAAAAACTGCACTACCCTCGACTTCGTGACCCAGTCAGTCGAAGTACTCATCCAGGCCGCCGACGTCCCCCGGTATTCGCACCCCGGCGACGCAGGCGCGGATCTCACGTCGACGGAGGCCCTCACGCTCGCTCCCGGAGAGCGTCGACTCGTCGGCACGGGCGTGCGGATCGCCCTCCCCGACGGCTTCGCGGCGTTCGTCGTTCCACGCAGCGGACTCGCCGCCAAGCACGGGATCACGATCGTGAACTCCCCGGGCACGGTGGATGCGGGCTATCGGGGGGAGGTCAAGGTCGCCCTCCTGAATACGGACAGCACCGTGTCGTACGATATCGGCGTCGGCGATCGAATCGCCCAGCTCATCGTCATGCCGGTCACCCGAGCCGTCTTCATTCCCGTCGCCACCCTTCCCGGGAGCGACAGGGGGGCGGGAGGGTTCGGTTCGACCGGCTACGCGTCGTCACTCGCCGACGATGGGCCCGCACGCCTCGAACCACAAGGAGAGAACGCATGAGCGATCTGCACAAGCCGAACGCCGAATCGAGCGATGAGTCGACGGATGGGTTCGACGACGATCTGCCGCTGGATTCCAAGTCGGCTCCGGCGAATCGCGCAGAAGACGGACCGTTCGACGCCGACGAGGCGAACCCCGCCCGACCCTATGTCGACCTCGGTGGCCTCAAGATCCTTCCCCGCGAAGGCCTTCATCTTCGACTCGAGGTCGAAGAGGGCACCAACCGCGTCGTCGCGGTCGGCCTCGATTTCGCCGGCTCCACGCTTCAGGTACAGGCCTTCGCCGCACCTCGTTCTACCGGACTCTGGCACGAGATCCGAGCGCAGATCGAAGACCAGATCACCAAGCAGGGTGGCACGAGCACCGCTCGCGACGGTGTGTTCGGGCCAGAACTCGTGGGAGAGGTGCCCGTGGCCGCCGGCACGTCCGCCGATGCGTCCTCATCGCGTCTTGCCCGCTTCGTGGGAGTCGATGGGCCTCGATGGTTCCTCCGAGGCGTGATCGCAGGCGAAGCCCTGACCAATCCCACGGCCGAACTCGCGATCGAAGAGTTGTTCCGCAGCGTCGTCGTCGTGCGCGGAACGCAGCCCATGCCGCCCCGTGACCTGATTCCTCTGAGCATGCCGAAGACCGCAGCGACCGCGTCTCCCACGACGAGCGCCTGATGACCGATCCGCTGCCCGGCGACGAGGCCCCGGCCCCCAGCCTCTCGCAGACATTCGCGGATGCGGCCCGGCGGGCGGGAATCGGCCAGGTGACGCCGGGCGAGACTCCCACCGCGGCATCGCTCGTGCGCGCCATCGGCGGGGTACGCGGACTCGTCGAGTCACTTCTTCCCGGAATCGCCTTCCTCGTCATCTACACGGTCACCAGCGACCTCACCCCGAGCGTCGTGGCGCCGGTCGTCGTTGCCGTGGGCTTCATCGTCGTGCGCGCGATCACCCGAAGTCCGATCATGCCGGCCATCGCAGGCCTCCTGGGCGTCGCCGTGTCTGCGGCGCTCGCCTTGTTCACCGGGCGCGCGGAAGACAACTTCCTTCCCGGCCTCATCATCAATGCGGTCAGCCTGGTGGTGCTGTTGGCGTCGGTCATCGCCCGCTGGCCCCTCATCGGCGTCATCGTCGGACTGCTCACGGGCGATGCGACCGGATGGCGGTCGGATCGGGCCAAGTATCGAGTCGTCGTCGTGGCCACGTGGTGCTGGGTCGGGCTCTTCGCCCTGCGGTCGGGCGTCGAAGTGCCCCTGTACCTGGCGAGCGAGGCAGCCGCTCTGGCGTCCATGAAACTGATCCTGGGCGTTCCCCTGTACGCCGCGATGCTGTGGGTGACCTGGCTTCTCGTTCGCGCGGCGTTCGGCCACACCAAGTCATCGGTCGACACGCGACCCTGACCTCCGCCGGGGCATCCGTCGAGTGGTACTATTTATCTCGACGTCAAGATAGATTGCGACCCTCGCATCGAGGCCCGTTTCGTCGACGCAGTTAGGTTATCCTTGCTAGCCTTTCCGCGTTCTGCAGGGCAAAGATTGACTTCAACCGCGCGAAGGAGATGGCCACGTGTCGAAAGTCAACAGCTTTGGATCGAAAGATCAACTGAAGGTCGGTAATGACTCGTACGAGGTTTACCGCATCGACAAGGTTGCCGGGTACGAGAAGTTGCCCTTCAGCCTGAAAGTTCTTCTCGAGAACCTGCTGCGCACCGAAGACGGCGGCAACATCACGTCGAACCACATCACGGCGCTCGGCAGCTGGGTTCCCACTTCCGAGCCCGACACCGAGATCCAGTTCACCCCCGCCCGCGTCGTGATGCAAGACTTCACGGGGGTTCCCTGCATCGTCGATCTTGCCACCATGCGCGAGGCGGTCGGCAGCCTCGGCGGCGACCCGACCAAGATCAACCCGCTCGCGCCGGCCGAGATGGTGATCGACCACTCGGTGATCGCCGACCTGTTCGGCTCCGAAGACGCCCTCGAGCGCAATGTCGACCTCGAGTACGAGCGCAACGGCGAGCGCTACCAGTTTCTGCGCTGGGGACAGACCGCGTTCGACGACTTCAAGGTGGTGCCGCCCGGAACGGGCATCGTGCACCAGGTCAACATCGAATACCTCGCCCGCGTCACCATGACCCGCGAGGTCGACGGGGTTCTCCGCGCCTATCCCGATACGTGTGTCGGCACCGACTCGCACACCACGATGGTCAACGGCCTCGGCGTGCTGGGCTGGGGCGTCGGAGGCATCGAGGCGGAGGCCGCCATGCTCGGCCAGCCGGTCTCGATGCTCATCCCCAAGGTCGTCGGCTTCAAGCTCTCGGGTGCGATCCCCACGGGTGTGACGGCGACCGACGTCGTTCTGACGATCACGCAGATGCTGCGAAAGCACGGCGTCGTTGGCAAGTTCGTGGAGTTCTACGGAGCCGGGGTGGCCGAGGTGCCCCTCGCGAACCGGGCGACGATCGGAAACATGAGCCCGGAGTTCGGCTCGACGGCCGCGATGTTCCCCATCGACGACGTCACGCTCGACTACCTGCGCCTCACGGGCCGCAGCGAAGATCAGGTCAAGCTCGTCGAGGCCTATTCCAAACTGCAGACGCTGTGGCACGACCCGAGCATCGAGCCGATCTTCAGCGAGTACCTCGAGCTCGACCTGGCAACGGTCGTTCCCTCGATCGCCGGACCCAAGCGTCCGCAGGATCGCATCGAACTCAGCGAATCCAAGAGCCAGTTCGAGCGCGATCTCAACGACTACACCCGCGTCGAGCACGACATCGTCGACCTCGTCGGCACGGGATCGTTCCCGGCCTCCGACCCCGGCGAACTCTCTCCCGAAGACGCGGAGCCCGCACGCGCCCACAACCATTCGCACGCCAGCCACGCGCCCGCGACGGCATCCAAGCCCACCGCGGTGTCGCTCGAGAACGGCACGAACTTCACCCTCGACCATGGCGCAGTCGCCATCGCGGCGATCACGTCGTGCACGAACACGTCGAATCCGTCCGTGATGCTCGCCGCAGGCCTCCTCGCCCGCAACGCGAGCCTGAGGGGCCTCAAGGCGAAACCGTGGGTCAAGACCACGCTGGCGCCGGGGTCGAAGGTGGTCACCGACTACTACGAGAAGGCCGGCCTCACGACCTATCTCGAAGACCTCGGTTTCTACACCGTCGGGTACGGCTGCACCACGTGCATCGGCAACTCCGGCCCGTTGCTCGACGAGATCTCGACGGCGGTTCAAGACAACGACCTGGCCGTCACGGCTGTCCTGTCAGGAAACCGCAACTTCGAGGGGCGCATCAACCCCGACGTCAAGATGAACTACCTCGCGTCGCCGCCGCTGGTCATCGCATACGCCCTCGCCGGGTCGATGAACTTCGATTTCGAGACGGATGCCCTGGGTACGGACACCGACGGCAACGACGTCTTCTTGAAAGACATCTGGCCCGACGCGGCCGAGGTGCAGTCGACCATCGACACCTCGATCGACACCGACATGTTCCAGCATGAGTACGCCGGCGTCTTCGATGGCGACGAGCGGTGGCGCTCACTTCCGACGCCCGAGGGCGCGACCTTCGAGTGGGATGCCGAGTCGACCTACGTGCGAAAGCCCCCGTACTTCGATGGAATGACCATGGAGACGACGCCCGTCACAGACATCGTCAACGCCCGCGTGCTGGCCAAGCTCGGCGATTCCGTGACGACCGACCACATCAGCCCCGCCGGATCGATCAAGGGCGACAGCCCCGCGGGCCGCTACCTCGACGAGCACGGCGTCGATCGCAAGGACTACAACTCCTACGGTTCGCGTCGGGGAAACCATGAGGTGATGATCCGCGGCACCTTCGCGAACATCAGACTCAAGAATCAGCTGCTCGACGGCGTCGAGGGTGGTTACACCCGCGACTTCACTCAGCCTGACGGGCGCCAGTCGTTCATCTACGACGCCGCTCAGAACTACGCGGCCGCGGCGACCCCGCTGGTGATCTTCGGCGGCAAGGAGTACGGTTCCGGCTCGTCCCGCGACTGGGCGGCGAAGGGCACGAGCCTTCTCGGCGTCAAGGCCGTCATCACCGAGAGCTTCGAGCGCATCCACAGGTCGAACCTCATCGGCATGGGCGTCGTTCCCCTGCAGTTCCCTGCGGGAGAATCCTGGGCGTCGCTCGGACTCGACGGTACGGAAATCGTGAGCATCGCGGGCATCGAACAGCTCAACTCCGGCGTCACACCGCGCACCGTGCGAGTCACCGCCGCCCCCAGCGACCAGTCGCCGGCGGGAAAGCAGACGGTGGAGTTCGAGGCCGTCGTGCGGATCGACACCCCCGGCGAGGCCGACTACTACCGCAACGGCGGAATCCTGCAGTACGTGCTGCGCAGCCTCGTCGCCTGATCAGCCGGAGCGCTCCCGGCGGATGCCTCATAGCATCCCGGGGGCGCTCCGAGCGTTCCCGACGGCGCTCGGGGCGATCCGTCATAGACTCGGAAGAAGGGGCCGACCGGTCCTCGAACCGAACTGAAAGGCCGTCTGCATGAGCCTGCTGGAGAACATCTCGGGTCCCCGGGACCTCGACGCTCTCAGCCAGAAGCAGCTCGTCCAACTCGCTGCCGAGATCCGCCAGTTCCTCGTCGCCGAGGTGTCGAAGACCGGGGGACACCTCGGGCCGAACCTCGGTGTCGTCGAGACGACCCTGGCCATCCATCGTGTATTCGACTCGCCCCGCGACGCGATCGTCTTCGACACGGGTCACCAGACTTACGTGCACAAGCTCCTCACCGGCCGACAAGACTTTTCCCGCCTGAGGCAGCAGGGCGGACTCGCGGGCTATCCGCAGCGCTCAGAGAGCGTGCACGACGTCGTCGAGAGCTCGCACGCGTCGAGTTCGCTCTCGTGGGCCGACGGCATCTCGCGTGCCTTCGAGATGACCGGGCAGAACGACCGGCACGTGATCGCCGTCGTGGGAGACGGCGCACTCACGGGCGGCATGACGTGGGAAGCGCTCAACAACATCAGCGATGACAACACCCGCAAGCTCGTCATCGTCGTGAACGACAACGGTCGCTCGTATGCTCCGACTATCGGGGGCATGGCCCGCTACCTCAATTCGGTGCGCACCAACACCAAGTACCGCAACCTTCACCAGTCGTCGAGGCTGCTCTTCGACCGATTCGGTGGCCCTGGGCGCGCCATCTACCGCGGAATCCGCGGCGGCACGCACGGGTTCTTGAGCCGATTCACGAACAACGAGGCGCTGTACTCCAACCTCGACATCAAGTACATCGGCCCGATTCACGGGCACGACCTGCAGGCGATGGAGGAGGCACTCCTTCAGGCCAAGCGCTACGCCCAACCGGTGATCGTGCACGCGATCACCGAAAAGGGGCGCGGCTACGAGCCGGCACTCAGCGACGTCGCCGATCAGTTCCACGCCGTCGGGCAGATCGATCCCGAGACCGGCGAGGCGCTCGGCGGGCCCAGTGCGCCGTCGTGGACAGGCGTCTTCAGCGACGAGATCGTCGCTCTGGCAGAGAAGGATCCCACGATCGTGGGGATCACCGCCGCGATGCTTCGCCCGACCGGCTTGCACAAGCTCGCCGAGCGATTCCCCGCGCGGGTCTTCGATGTCGGCATCGCCGAACAGCACGCCGTCACGTCGGCCGCGGGCCTCGCCTTCGGCGGACTTCATCCGGTGGTGGCCCTCTACGCCACGTTCATCAACCGGGCGTTCGACCAAGTTCTGATGGATGTCGCGCTGCACCGCGCCGGCGTGACTTTCGTCCTCGACAGGGCCGGTGTCACCGGCCCCGACGGGCCGAGCCACCACGGCATGTGGGATCTCGCGATTCTCCAGGTCGTGCCGAACATACGGTTGAGCGCTCCTCGCGATGCCGAGCGACTCCGCGAGGAGCTTGGTGAGGCGGTGGCCGTGTCCGACGGTCCCACCGTAGTGCGCTTCCCGAAGGGCAGCGTGGGCGACGAGATCGTCGCCGTGCGTCGCCTCGGCGACGGTGTCGACGTGCTCGTCGAGCACGAGCGCAAAGACGTGCTGATCGTGACGGTCGGCCCCATGGCGAAGACCGGACTCGACGTGGCCGAGCGGCTTGCCGCGCAGGGAATCGGTTCGACGGTGATCGATCCGCGCTGGGTGGTGCCGGTGCCCCGCAGCGTGCTCGATCTCGCCGCGGAACACCGCATCGTGATCTCTATCGAAGACGGCATCCGTGTCGGTGGAGTCGGCACCAGAATTCGTCAGGATCTTCGCGACGCGGGAATCGACACGGCTGTAACGGAACTCGGCTTGCCCGACGAGTTTCTCGATCACGCGGAGCGTGCTCAGATCATGGAACGGGTCGGTCTCACGCCGCAGCACATCGCACGTGACGTCGTGGCACAGGTTCTGGGCAGCAAGATTCCGATCGCCCGTCCGCTCGAGGGCGAAGAGGTAGACGAGCGGCGCGTCCCGCGCTGAGCGTCAACTCTTCTCCCTCGAGCCCCCGAGAGCGGTGCCGCTACGGGGTTCCGGCTATCGTCGGGTGGTGGAAGGTGTCTCCGAAGACCCTCTCGCTCGCGCCGACCCGGTCGAGATACGGTGTCGCGCCGCCCATCTGAAAAGGATAGCCCGCCCCCAGAATGAGGCAGAGATCGATGTCTTCGGCCGCGTGCACGACCTCGTCGTCGAGCATGCGCTTGATCTCGTCGGCCAGGCCGTCCTCGACTCGGCGCAAGAGTTCCGCCTCGGTGAGGGCAGCGCCGCCCGGGCCCCCAGCGGCGACTATCTTGACGGCCGCCTTGTCGAATCCTTTGATGACACCCTTCGAATCGCGGTCGAAGATCTTGCCGTGTTCGGCGAGCCGGTGCAGGTTGGGACTCTCGAAGAACCGCTCGGGGAACGCAGCATGGTGCGTGTCGAGAACGTGCGCTCCGACCTTGAGACCCACCAGCTCGAGCAGTTCGAACGGTGTCATGGGCAGACCGAACGGCTTCAGTGCGTTGTCGACGACCTCGAACGGCGTTCCGGTGTCGACCGCGTGCATCGCCTCGCCCAGCAGTTTGGCCAGGATGCGATTGACCACGAAACCGGGGGTGTCGCGCGTGATGACGGCATTCTTGCGCAGCTTCGCCGCCGTCACCATCGCGGTGCTCAGAGTCGATTCGTCGGTGGACGGCGTGTTGACGACCTCGATCAGAGGCATCACGGCGACCGGGTTGAAGAAGTGGAACCCGACCAGACGCTCCGGGTGCGCGAGCTTCGCGCCGATCTCTTCGACAGACAGCGACGACGTGTTGGTCGCCAGCACGGCGGTGTCGGACACGTACTTCTCGACGTCCGCGAAGACATCCTGCTTGACGCCCAACTCTTCGAAGACGGCCTCGATCACCCAATCCGCGTCGGCGAAATCAGCCTTGTCGGTCGTGCCGGACACCAGCGCGCTGAGCCGATTGGCCTCATCGGAACCGATACGCCCCTTGTCTCTGAGCGCGGCGATCTCATCACGGATATAGGCAAGGCCCTTGTCGACCCGAGCCTGGTCGAGGTCGGTGATGACGACGGGCACCCGCAGCCGACGAACGAAGAGCAGCGCGAACTGGCTGGCCATGAGTCCGGCACCGATGACGCCGACTTTGGTAACCGGCTTGGCGAGGGTCTTGTCTGGCGCGCCAGCCGGCCGCTTGGCCCGCTTCTGTACGAGGTTGAACGAGTAGATGCTTGCTCGAAACTGGTCGCCTGCGATGAGGTCGGCCAGCGCATCGTCCTCCCGGGCGAATCCCTCCTCGGCAGAACCGGACTTCGCGGCCTTCAGGAGGTCGAGCGCGACGTAGGGCGACGCCGCGACGGTGCCGATTCGAGACTCGAGCATCTTTCGCGCAATCGAGATGGCGGCATCCCATTTCACGAGACGTTCGATTTTGCCCGGCATGTTCGGGCGCTTCACCGTGATGCGACCCTCGAGCACCTCATCGGCCCACTCCAGGGACTGCTCCAGGTAGGCGGCCGGTCCGAAGATCGCATCCGCGATGCCGAGGTCGAAGGCCTGCCTGCCCTTCAGTGTGCGGTTGTTCTTCAGTGGATTCTCGACGACGACCTTCAGCGCGTTCTCGATGCCGATGAGGTTGGGCAGGAGGTAGGCGCCTCCCCAGCCCGGAATGATGCCGAGGAAGACCTCGGGGAGGGCCAGTGCGGGGATCGACGAGTCGATCGTGCGATAGTCGGCGGCCAGGGCGACCTCGACACCGCCACCGAGGGCGAGCCCATTGATGAACGCGAAAGTCGGTACGCCGATTTCGGCCATCTTGCCGAAGGTGAAGTGACCGAGCTGCGCCATCTGCTTGGCGAGGGCGCGGCTCGGGATGTCGCTCACCTTGGAGAGGTCGGCACCCGCCGCGAGAATGTAGGGCTTTCCCGTGACGGCGACCGCCTGGACCTCTCCCGAGGTCGCCCGCACCGCGAGGGCATCGAGCGCGGCTCCGTATTCGAGGAGGGATACTGGCCCCAGGGTGGAGGGGCGCGTGTGGTCACGGTCGTTGTCGAGCGTGATGAGGGCCAGGATCTTTCCGCTCGGAAGCGGGATGTCGCGAACATAGGAGTGCGTGACGACCTCGTCTGCCGACAGGTCGGCCAGAGCGGAAAAATCGATCGCGGAATAGTCGGTCATCGCTTCGCTGCCTTCGCCTTCTTGGTGTAGTGCGGGTTCTCCCAGATCACGGAGCCGCCCTGGCCGAGTCCGATGCACATCGCCGTGAGGCCGTAGCGAACCTCGGGGTGCTCCTCGAACTGGCGCGCGAGCTGGTTCATCAGGCGAACGCCAGACGAGGCGAGCGGGTGGCCGATCGCGATGGCGCCCCCGTATTCGTTGACACGAGCATCGTCGTCGTCGATGCCGAAGTGATCGAGGAACGAGAGCACCTGAACCGCGAAGGCCTCGTTCAGTTCGAAGAGCCCGATATCGGTGATCGAGAGCCCGGCCTTACGCAGTGCCTTCTCGGTCGACGGCACGGGTCCGATTCCCATGATCTCGGGTTCGACCCCGGCGAACGCGAAGCTGACGAGCTTCATCTTCACGGTGAGTCCGAGTTCTTTCGCCACATCGCCGCTGGCCAGCAGGCAGGCGGTGGCGCCGTCGTTGAGTCCCGACGAATTTCCGGCGGTGACACGGCCGTGCGGTCGAAAGGGCGTGCGCAGACCGGCGAGCCCCTCCAACGTCGTCTCCGGGCGGGGCGCCTCGTCTCGGGTGGCGAGCCCCCAGCCCGCCGCGCTGCGGGTCGCGACGGGAATGAGATCGGGCTGGATCTTGCCCGCCTCATAGGCGGCAGCGACCTTCTGCTGGCTGCGGAGCGCGTAGCGGTCGGAACGCTCTTTGGTGAGGGAAGGGAAGCGGTCGTGGATGCGCTCCGCCGTCGATCCCATGTTCAGCGCCTCTTCGGAGACCAGCTTCTCGGCAAGGAAACGAGGGTTGGGGTCAGCGTCGAATCCCATCGGATGCCTGCCCATGTGCTCGACTCCGCCCGCGATGGCGAGGTCGTACGCTCCGAATCCGATTCCGCTGCCCAGTGTGGTGACGCTCGTCATGGCTCCGGCGCACATGCGATCGATCGCGAATCCGGGAACGGACTGGGGGAGCCCCGCCAGAAGTGCCGCGGTGCGCCCGAGCGTGAGCCCCTGGTCGCCCTGCTGGGTCGTGGCTGCGATGGCCACCTCGTCGATTCGCTCCGCGGGAACGGCCGGGTTTCGCTCGAGCAGGCCGATGATCGCCTTCACAACGAGATCATCGGCACGGGTCTGCCAGTACATGCCCTTTTCGCCCGCACGCCCGAAGGGTGTGCGCACCCCGTCTACAAATACGACTTCGGCTGTTTCGGCCACTTTGCCTCCTTCTGGTTGAGAACCGAGACGATCCTAGGCCGGGGCATGTGAGCCGTCGGCATCCATTGACTCTTTCTACGACGAGGCTTCGGGCTCGTTCTCTGCCTTTTGGCGGGCATCGACAAAGCCTTGGGCGATCGGCTGTGCAGTTAGTTCACGCTGCCACGGCCGCGCGCCCAACGCCGCCAGCGACGAGGAGATCGCTTCTGCGGTCACGGGCTCGGGCGGGGTCCAGGCGATTCTGCGCAAAATCTCGGGAGTGAGCAGATTCTCGACGGGGATGTTGACGAATTCGGACAGTTCAGCGAGTGCCGACCGGGCGGCCTTCAAGCGCGAGTCCGCCTCGGGGTTGCGGTCCGCCCAACTTCGAGGAGGCGGCAGCGTGTCTTCATTGCGGCGATGTGCCGGCAGGTCGGTGGCGGCCTTGCCTTCTTCGAGCGCCGCCCACCACCTGTCGATCTCGGTGCGGCTCGCCCGGCCCGAGAATTCTCTCAAGGCGGCGAGCTCGCGCTTGGATTCGGGAAGCACACGCGCAGCCGCGACCAGGCTCGCATCGGGCACGAGTCGGCCGGGAGACACATCGATCTCTCGGGCCAGGGCGTCCCTCGCCAACCACAGAGACCTGGCCACGGCGACGTTGCGAGGATTGCGAAGCGAGTGCACGCCCGTGAGCCTGCGCCACGGCTCGGCCGCGACGGGCTTGGGCTCCTTCGCTCGTGTCGCCTCGAACTCCTGGGCGGCGATCACGGCTTTCGAATTCTCGATCAGGAGCTCTGCGAGCTTGTCGCGCAGGTCGGGGAGCAGTTCCACATCGAGGGCGGCGTACTCGAGCCACGATTCCGGCAGCGGTCGGCGCGACCAGTCGGCCGCCGAATGCTCTTTCTTGAGGTGGATCCCGAGGAACTCTTCGACGACGCTGCCGAGGCCGACCCGGGGAATCCCGAGTAGTCGGGCGGCGAGTTCGGTGTCGAAGATGACACGGGGATCGAGTCCGACCTCGCGGAGGCACGCCAGGTCTTGACTCGCGGCGTGAAGAATCCACTCATCCCGTGCGATCGCATCGTTGAGTTCCGAGAACGATCCGATCGCCGGAGGATCGAAGAGGAAACTGCCGGCACCGCGACGGTACAGCTGGATCAGGTAGGCACGCTGAGAAAATTTGAAGCCGGATGCCCGCTCCGCGTCGACCGCGATGGGGCCGTGACCCGCGGCGATCACGTCGACGGCCTCGAGGTAGGCCTCGCGAGTATCGATGACCGTCAGTGCACGGGTGCGCGGCGCCGGCTCCGTGAGTGCGTGTGGCGCCTCGACGTCGAGCACGGCCGTGCCATCTTCGGCTATGCCGTGTTCAGTCACGGTGTCTTCGGTCACGTTGTCGTCAGTCGCGCCCAAAGCGCCTCGCATTCAATTGTGTGACTCCGTCGACCGCGGGGGGAAGACCGGCGAGCATGCAGAGCAGTTCCCCCCAGCCTTCCACATGCGCCCTCACGTCGTAGTCGTCCGGGGTCCAGGATGCGCGGAGTTCGATCTGCGCCCCGTCGCCCTGCGACTTCAGTTCTCCGAATCCGCTGGAGATGATCTTGGTGGCGGTGCCCGATGCTGCGGAGTATCGGGCACCGCGCGCGTCGAGCGCATCGACGAGCCACGACCACGTGACGTCGGCAAGAAAGGGGTCGAGCCCGATCTCGGTCTCGAGAGGAGCTTGGGCGAAGCAGACGACGCGGAACGTTCCTCCCCAGGCCTCCGGTTCGTCCGGATCGTGAAGGAGGATGAACCGTCCGGTGCCGAGCTCCGAATCCGACCCGTGACGCTCGGGATTGACGTCGGCGGCGAGCGCGAGCGAATACGGGGCGAGGTTGGCCGGCGAAGGAATCTCGTTGACGACGAGTTCCGGGCGGGTCACAGCTGCGCGAACGGCTGCCACGGCAGCCTCGAAGGCCGCGGAGGGTTCGGACGTGGTTGGAGTGTCGGACACGTCTGCAGACTAGAGTTTTTCGCACGCTGCGCTCCGCAGGCACGCCGACGAAGACTATTGCGGGCGGGAGCGCTGGACCTGTGCGATCAGAACGTGGCTCGAACGACTGTGACTTCACGCGACTCGGGCGCGCACCTGTCTCTTGATGCGCGCGAGCATGGCCGTCATCCCTCGAACGCGCAGGGGTGAGACGGCCGCGGTGAGCCCCAGCATGCTCGGATAGTCGTCGGCTACCGCGAGCACCTGATCGACCGACAATCCGTCGATGCCCTGCACGAGAATCGACGCGAAGCCGCGGGTGGTGGGCGCCTCGGCAGGTGCCATGGCGAACAGATGCACCGACCTGTCGGGGTCGACCTCGACGACGATGAAGATCGGCGACTGGCATTCCTCCACGCGTTCGAAGAGGTCGGGGTGATCCCGGTAGCGCTCGGGCAGCTCGGGCAGCTCATTCGAGAACTCGAGCAGCAGCTGCAATCGCTCCTTCACCTCGAGGCCGAGAAAGTCGTCGCGGATCTCCGCAAGGGTTTCGGGTAGTTCTGTCGCATCCATGTCAGTGAAATTATGGCCCACGAAAAGTGCGACCTACCGCGCCGAGACCGCGCCAGGGGCGTCGCCCGTCGCGATGGGAACGCGCACCGCGCTTCCCCACTCCGTCCACGATCCGTCGTAATTGCGCACACCCTCGAACCCCAGGAGGTGGGTGAGCACGAACCACGTGTGGCTCGATCGCTCTCCGATGCGGCAGTAGGCGATGATGTCGTCTCCGTCGACGAGACCGGCTCCAGCCCTGTAGATCTCGTTCAGTTCGTCGAGGCCGCGGAAGGTGCCGTCAGCGGCGGCCGCCCGGGCCCAGGGCACGTTCTGCGCCGTAGGAATGTGCCCCGCGCGGAGCGCCCCCTCTTCGGGGTAGGCAGGAGCCGTGGTGCGCTCGCCGGAGTACTCCTCGGGTGATCGCACGTCGATCAGCGGGTTGCCGAGGTGGGCGAGCACATCGTCCTTGAACGCGCGGATGGCCGAGTCGTCGCGCTCCACGACCGGATACGAGGCCGCAGCTGTCTCCGACTCGTCTGTCGTGACGGGCCTGCCCTCGGCGATCCAGGCATCCCGGCCGCCGTCGAGGAGGCGCACGTCGGTGTGGCCGAACAGGGTGAACACCCACAGGGCATACGCGGCCCACCAGTTGTTCTTGTCGCCGTAGATGACGACGGTAGTGTCTCTCGAGATGCCCTTCGATGCGGCAAGCGCGGCGAACTGCTCACCCGAGATGTAGTCGCGCACGACGGGATCGTTGAGATCCGTGTGCCAGTCGATCTTGACCGAGCCGGGGATGTGCCCGGTCTCGTAGAGCAGCACGTCTTCGTCGGACTCGACCACCACGAGGCCGGGCTCGCCGAGCCGGGGTTGCAGCCAGTCGGTGCTCACCAGACGCTCGGGATGCGCGAATTCTGCGAAGCGGGGCGACGGATCGGCGGCGACGGCCATGGGGTTCCTCCTGGGTGCGTGCGAACGGTCGGGGACCGAACGGCGGGGTTCTGCGGTTTAGTCTGGAGAGACTTGTCTCCCTATCGAATCTATGCCGTTCGGGTGTCCGTTCTCCCGCACATGTCACCATTCGACACAAACTCCTCGGAAGTGCTCTTACATGGCGTCATCCTCCCCGACCACACTCGTTCGACTCGTCGATCGCGCGCCGAGCCTGTCGGGGGCCGAGATGGCCGCGGTTCTCGTGCCACCACGGCAGTTCGACGGCGCCTCGTTCGACTCCTTCCGACCCGACCCCGATTACGCATCGCAGTCGGAGGCCCTGGAGATCGTGCGAACCTTCTCCGCGTCTCGTGCTCCGACGGGGCGCACCGGAGGCTTCTTCTCTCGTCAGAAGAAGACTCCGGCAGGGCCGACCGGTATCTACCTCGACGGCGGCTTCGGCGTCGGCAAGACCCACCTCCTCGCAGCGCTGTGGCACGCGGCGCCCGGGCCGAAGTATTTCGGCACCTTCATCGAGTACACGGCGATCGTCGGGGCCATGGGCTACGCGGCGGCGGTTAAGCTCTTCACCGGCGCCACGCTGATCGCCATCGACGAGTTCGAACTCGACGATCCGGGCGACACGATGATGATGACCCGCCTGCTCACCGAGCTGAGCGCATCCGGAACCCGCCTGGCGGCCACGAGCAACACTCCGCCGAACGCGTTGGGCGAGGGACGGTTCGCCGCGGCCGACTTCCTGCGCGAGATCCAGTCGCTCTCCGACCGGTTCGATACGGTGCGCATAGACGGTCTCGACTACCGCCGACGAGACATCGAGGGGCACGCCCGCACCCTCGACCACACCGAAGTCGACGAAGCCGTGTCGGCCATGCTGCACACGTCGCCGGCGGCGACGATCTCTCGTGACGACTTCAGCGGCCTCATCGCCCACCTCGGCACCATCCACCCGTCGAAGTTCGTCAAGCTGCTCGACGGCATCGACGCCATCGTGCTCGACGGCGTCGCGCCCCTGCACAGCCAGACCGACGCCCTGCGATTCGTCGCCTTCATCGACAGGGTCTACGACGCGCAGATCTCCATCCTCGCCACAGGGACTCCCCTCGACGAGGTGTTCGCGGGCGACATGATGACGGGCGGCTACCGCAAGAAGTACCTACGCGCGGTGTCGCGGCTGATCGCGTCGACCCAGTACTGAGTCACGGTCGTACCGGGGCTCCGCTGTCCGCTCTTCGGTAGGGCCGCGAAACACAGTTGTTACATTGCACCCGGGAGCGTTACGAGCCGGAAACATTCGAGCGCATGTTGTGAAACTTCTTCACACGATAGTTGGGCATACCCGAGAGAGGCGCGCGCGCTGGTTACCTTCTAACAGCACCCTCGTTCGTCATCATCTCTCGGCGCACCTTTGCACCAACTAAGAGAGGTAATTTCAATGGAGCTGGACCAGGGCAATACCGCCTTTTTGCTCATAGCAGCGGCCCTCGTACTTCTGATGACGCCGGGACTCGCGTTCTTCTACGGGGGACTCGTCAAGGCCAAGAGCGTGATCAGCATGATGATGCTGAGCTTCGGGGCCATGGGGCTCATCGGCGTTCTCTGGGTGCTGTACGGATACGCCATCGCGTTCTCGAACGGCGGTGTCGGAAACTTCGTCGGCATCGACGGCTTCATCGGAATCGACCTCGACCAGCTCGGTCTGAACGGTGTCTTCGCGTCGGCGACCGACGGCGACGCCGCGTTCCCGGCCATCGCCTTCGCCGCGTTCCAGGCCACCTTCGCGATCATCACGGTCGCGCTGATCTCCGGTGCCATCGCAGACCGCGCCAAGTTCGGCGCCTGGATGATCTTCGCCGGGGTCTGGGCGACAGTCGTGTACTTCCCCGTGGCCAGCTGGGTGTTCAACTTCACCCTCGGTGACGAGGGTGTGATCGACGGCGGCTTCATCGCCTACAACCTCGGAGTCATCGACTTCGCCGGTGGCACGGCGGTTCACATCAACGCCGGTGCAGCCGCCCTGGCCCTGGCACTCGTCCTCGGCAAGCGCGTGAACTTCGCCAAGGGCATCCACAAGCCGCACAACCCTCCCTTCGTACTGCTCGGTGCCGGTCTGCTCTGGTTCGGCTGGTTCGGCTTCAACGCAGGCAGCGAGCTCGCCGCCGACGGCATCGCCGCGATCGCGTTCCTCAACACGATCGCCGCTCCCGCCGCCGCCATTCTCGGATGGCTCGTGGTCGAGAAGATCAAGGATGGCAAGCCCACCTCTGTGGGCGCCGCGTCGGGAGCCGTCGCCGGCCTCGTCGCGATCACGCCGGCGTGTGCCGCGCTGTCGCCCTTCTGGGCAATCGTTCTCGGTGTCATCGCCGGTGCCGTCTGCGCACTCGCCATCGATCTGAAATTCAAGCTCGGCTTCGACGACTCGCTCGACGTCGTGGGCATCCACCTCGTCGGCGGCGTGATCGGCACCCTCTACATCGGACTCCTCGGCGAGGGCGTCGGCCTGTTCTTCGGTGCAGGCCCGGCCCAGCTCGGCAAGCAGGCGCTGTCTGCGCTCATCGTGATGGTGTACTCGTTCGTTCTCTCCTACGCCATCGCGCTCGTCATCGAGAAGACGGTGGGCTTCCGGGTCAAGAACGAAGACGAGATCGCCGGAATCGATACCGTCGTGCACGGCGAAGAGGGATACATCCTCCTCCAGGAGACGCGCTGACGCTCCTTTCGCGTCACCTGATACAGCGACCGACGGCGTGCCGCTTCCCAGCAGGGGAGCGGCACGCCGTTCGTCGTGTCAAGGCTTCGTGCGTCAGGACTTCTTGGTCGCCGTCCGGTTCTCGGCGGAGACCATCCAGGCGTACTGCTCGAGCCGCTCGATGATCGCGTGAAGGATGTCTGCGCTCGTCGGGTCGGCTTCGTCGACCTCGTCGTGCACATCTCGCATCGTTCCGACGACCGCCTCGATCCGCACGGTGACCAGGTCGACGGTCTCCGCCGTGTCGACTTCGCCATTGGGGTATTCGGGAAGCGTGGTGGTCGAGGCGACGGTGTCGCTTCGACCATCCGGCACCGCGTGCAGCGCACGGAGACGCTCGGCGATCGTGTCGCTGAATTCGCGGGCTGCGTCGATGATCTCGTCGAGCTGCAGGTGCAGGTCGCGGAAATTCTTTCCGACGACGTTCCAGTGAGCCTGTTTTCCCTGCAGGTGCAGTTCGACGAGGTCGACGAGCACTTTCTGCAGGTTGTCGGTCAACTCCTTGGAGGCCTTGAATCCTCGCTCGGCGTTCTGCCGGCGGGTGCTTTTCGCTCCCGCGTCGCTGGGGGACTTCGTCGGACGTTCGATGGTGGTGGTCATGATGTTTCCTTTCGAATGGATTCGCGGTGAGTGACGGTCAGATGGTCGCGACGGATCCCGAGTCGACGCGGTAATTCGAGCCGTTGACGAAGCTGGCCAGGTCTGAGCAGAGGAACGCGACGACGCTGGCCACCTCTTCGGGTTCTCCTCGTCGGCCGAGTTCCATGTACGGCCGCTCGTCGGCGAGGAAGCTGTCGATGGCCTGGTCGACCGAGGTGCCGGTCTTCTCGGCGCGCTTGGACATCATCGCGTCGGTCATCGGGGTGTGGATGAAGGCGGGGGACACGGCGTTGACGAGAAGTCCCTCGCTCGCGTAGCTGCGCGAGAGCCCCTTCGCCAGGGCGAGAACTCCCGCCTTCGCGGCGCAGTAGGGGAGCTCGTCGTCGTAGGGCTGCACGGCGTCCTCCGAGGCGAGGAACACCAGGCGGCCCCACCCGCCTGCCCTCAGGTCGGGCAAGAACTCGGCAACCAGACGCACCGGTCCGAGCAGGTCGACCGTGAGCGTGTCGACCCATCCCGCGTCGTCGATCTCGTGGAAGAGGCCCTGCGCGCCAGTGATTCCGGCGGACTGCACCAGGATGTCTATCTGTCCGACCGCATCCGCCACCCGTGCATGCAGAGACGCCAGCGATTCCGTGTCCGTCACATCTGCGGCGAAGGCGTAGAGCGTGCCATCGGGTGCGCCGAGCCGGGCAGCGGCCTCGTCGAGCGACGCCTGATCGAGATCGGTGATGACGACGGTCACGCCCT
>NZ_CAXVWM010000017.1:0-3396 GCF_964263775.1 Agreia sp.
GCACCGGGGCCGGCAGCAGGAACGTTGACGACGAACGCGTGCGACAGCACGACCGAGCGCGCGCCCTCGCGCCGGGCGATGTCGTCGCGGATGCGCTGCATGGCATAGCCGAGAACCTGCGCGTGCCGCCGCATCTCGACCCCGGGGTAGAGGTGGCGCACCAGCGCCGGCTCGAGATAGGGGATTCCGTAGAAGAGCACCGGCCCGTATTCGTCGTCGATGACGACCGGCTGGTCGAACTGCTCGGGCCGGGTGATGACGTAAATGCCGGCGAGCCCCGCCCACTCGCTCTGAAAACCCAGCCGCGTCGCCGAGTCGTGATTTCCGCTGGTGATGACAACCGCTGCACCCGCCTCGCGGATCTGCCGGATAGCCCTGCTGAGCACGTCGAACGCCTCGCGCGCCGGCGTGGCCGAATCGAAGATGTCGCCCGCCACCACGACCACGTCGACCGCCCTGTGGCGAACGATGTCGGCCAGCGCATCGAGCACCGTCGTGAGGTTCGCCAGGGTGGAATGACCGTGAAAGGTTCGGCCGATGTGCCAGTCGGACGTGTGCAGGATTCGCATGAGGCAACGCTATAGCCGCCCACCGACATCGATCGACGTCCAGCCATTGCGCGGGCCGCGACGACCTCTCCAGAATGGACCATGCGCATCACCACAGCCCTCGTCTCACGCGAGGTTTCGCAGCCGCAACCGATGCGCGTCGACATCGGAGACCGCGTGGTCGTGGGCGACCGTGACGCCGACTGGCCGGCTTTCGTCTTCGTCACGAGCGAGACCGGAAGCGGCCGGGTTCCCCTGCGCTACCTCTCGCGCTCCCGTCCGGTGGCAGTAGTGAACACTCCCTACGACACGAGCGAGCTGCCCACCCACGAGGGCGATGTCATAGAGGTCGTGCGCGAAGACCGGGCGAGCGGATGGCTGTGGTGCCGTTCCCTCGACGGCCGGCAGGGCTGGGTGCCCGCCACGACCCTGGAGGACTGAGCGTCAATTCGTGCGGGCCAGGAGCTGTGCGATGTCGTGACCCACGACATCCAGAGCCGCGGCGACGCCCGCGTTGTAGACGCGGCCGTCGTGAGTGTTCAAGCCCTTCGCGAGGGCCGGGTCGTCGGCCAGGGCGCGAGCCCAGCCCTTGTCGGCGAGGGCGACGACGTAGGGCAGGGTCGCGTTGGTGAGCGCCCGGGTGGATGTCTCGGGTACGGCCCCGGGCATGTTCGCCACGCAGTAGTACACGGTGTCGTGCACCGCGAAGACGGGGTCGTCATGCGTCGTGGCGTGCGATCCCTCGAAGCATCCGCCCTGGTCGATCGCGATATCGACGAGCACGCTGCCCGGCTTCATCGTGGCGACCATCGCGTCGGTCACGAGCTTCGGCGCCTGCGCTCCCGGAATGAGTACCGAGCCGATCACGAGGTCGGCCTCTTTCACCTGGGCGGCGATCTCGTACGCCGACGAACTGCGCGTCTGCACGGCGCCGCCGAACCTGATCTCGAGTTCGCGCAGCCGCGGAAGAGAGAGGTCGATGATCGTGACGTCGGCTCCCATGCCCACGGCGTTGGCCGCCGCGTGCTCGCCGGCCACGCCGCCTCCGATCACCACGACCTTCGCCTTCGGGGTTCCGGGAACGCCGCCGAGGAGCATCCCGCGGCCGCCCGCGGCGCTCATCAGGTGGTAGGCACCGACCTGGGTCGAGAGCCGCCCAGCGACCTCGCTCATGGGCTGCAACAGGGGCAGCGAGCGGTCGGCGAGTTGCACGGTCTCGTAAGCGATTCCTGTGGTTCTGGCTGCGAGGAGCGCGTCGGCGCAGGCCCTGGATGCGGCCAGGTGCAGATAGGTGAAGAGAGTCTGGCCGGCGCGCATGCGCCCGAACTCCTCTGCGATCGGCTCTTTGACCTTCAGCACGAGTTCGGCGCCGGCCCAGACCTCGTCGGCCGACACGGCGATCGTGGCGCCCGCCTCGGCGTACTGCTCATCGCTGATGCGAGAGCCGAGGCCGGCGCCGCGTTCGACGACGACCGTGTGGCCGCGCCGAACCAGCTCGAACACCCCCGCCGGCGTCGCAGCGACCCTGTTCTCGTTGTTCTTGAGTTCCGCAGGCACTCCGATGTGCATGATTTCTCCATTTCGTTCGGCGGCACCCGGGTCGACATGGATGCGATGGGTGCCGATAGATCTGCGGCAATCCTCGTCAAAATTCGTTTTCGAGAACCAAGAACCGCATGAACAGCGAAACAAGCCACCATAATTGTGAGAGAGTTCGGTCATGAGCGAGTCCACCGGCGGCGTGACGAATGTTCGGCGGGGGTCGCCGACGCCCGCCGACCTCGACGGGGTCGATCGCGAGATCCTGCGCATCCTGAGGGCTAACGCCCGCACGCCCAACAACCGCCTGGCCGAGCTCGTGGGAATCGCGCCCTCGACGTGCGTCGCCCGAGTCAAGTCGCTCGTCGCGCGCGGAGTGATCACCGGGTTCACCGCGAACGTCGACCCGTCTGCCGTGGGGCTGAGCCTGCAGGCACTGATCAGCGTCACGATCAGGGCCGGCGCCCGCAACCTCATGATGGAACTGGGCGAGGAGATCAGGCGATTTCCCGAGGTGGTGCAGTTGTACTTCCTCGGAGGGGCGGAGGACTTCATCATCCATGTCGCGGTTCGCGACAGCGCCGCCGTGCGCGACTTCGTGCTCGACAACCTGTCGGCTCATCCGGCCGTCGCATCGACCCGAACGAGCCTTGTCTTCGATCACCACTTCAACGGGCTGACCATCTCCGCGTGAACGTGCTCCGGCTGCACCGAAAAGTCAACTGGGCGAGCCGCGCCTTCTCGCCGGAGTAGTCTCCCATCATGAGCGAGAACGCCTGCAGCAGGGAGCGTGCCTGATGGACTACACGTGGCTCGAGGCCATCTACCTGGGCCTCCTCGGCCTGGCCGGAATCGCGATCGCGGCGATCTCGGTGATCGTGCTCCTCCGCCTCTTCCGCGGTCAGCGCTGACCGCACCCCGCCCGCGGCGATTCGGTCAGAGCCGGTAGAAGTCGCCGACGAGGCCGGCCACGCAGAGGCCCGCGGCGACCACGAAGAGCGCCAGACCCGCGCGCAGCAGCCAGGTGATCCGCAGGCAGCTGCGACGGGCATCCGGCCCGCCGGGCAGGGCGGCCGCCGCGAAGGTCGCGACCATCAACCCGCCTCGGAGCGCGCCGGCCCAGAACACCCGCTCCCAGCGATCGACGAGAGCGCCGGCGAACCAGCCAGACACGATGACCGACCCGATGACGATCGCCATGGTGAGGGCGGCCCCCACGAAGAGGATCGCCGCGTGCCGCTCCAGTTCGGAGCGGCGACGGGCGAACTCATCGGGGGATGCCGCGTGCGCGGCGACGGCGGGCATCCGG
>NZ_CAXVWM010000018.1:0-12363 GCF_964263775.1 Agreia sp.
ACGACCGCCGCGACACGCTGCCCCCGGTAGCGCACCACGTCATCGAGCACGAGGGTGTCGTCGGGGTCGTCGAGCCGCGACTCGTGCCGCGCCGTCGAGAACAGCGTCGCGGGGGAGTGCGCGTGGGTCAGCACCGCGTGAACGCCGGGCAGGGCGGATGCGCGGCTCGTGTCGATCGCCGTGATGCGGGCGTGCGCGTGCGGCGATGTGAGAACGACGAGGTGCAGCAGCCCTGCAACAGCGACGTCGAGCGTGAACGGCTCCTGCCCGGCTACCACGCGCTCGGCCGCCGGCGCCGTGACCGAGGTTCCGATGACCGGGCCGACCGCTGGTTCGGTGATCGTGGATGCGCGCGGCCCGGTCTTGATCACGGGCGTCGTGCGCGACTCCGGCACCAGAGAGCCCGACTCGAGCTCGACCCCGCACGAGTCGGTGCGCACCTGGTCGATGGCCTCGTGAATCGCGCGGTAGCCGGTGCATCGGCAGAGGTTGCCCTTCAAGAGGCGGGGGAGCTCGGTCAGGTCGTGCTCATCGAAGGTCGATGCCGTCACGACCATGCCGGCTGTGCAGAACCCGCACTGAAAAGCGGCCTGGTCGACGAATCTCTGCTGCAGGGGCGAGAGATCATTCGGCAGGCCGAGACCCGCGGCCGTCGTCACGTCTGTGCCGTCGGCACGGAACGCCGGAAAGATGCACGAGTGCACGGGGGTGCCGTCGACCAGCACCGAGCATGCGCCGCAGTCGCCCGTGTCGCACCCTTTCTTGACCTCGAAATGCTGCTGGTCGCGGATGAAGGTGCGGAGGCTCTGCCCGGCCCGAGGCTCGGCGTCGAACACCTCGCCGTTGATCGAGAACATCATGGGGCTTCTCCGTCGGCGAGCTCGAGCCGGATCTCCTCGGCCAGCACGAGGCTCACCGCGAGTCGCCAATCGGCCGCGCCGTGCGCATCCGTGAACCAGCTGTCGATGAGCTCGATCGCCGCGCGCAGCTCGGATGCGCCGGGCAGGCCTGCGAAGCGCAGCTGTTCGGGCCGCACGGTCGCGGCCGACACCGTGAGCACGAAACTGCCGTCGACCTCATCTCGCCGCCCGATGACGACAGCCGCACTGCGGCCGAGGGCAGAGAGTGCGATTTTGCGGTACGCGGTCGCGGAGCCCAGCGAACGAGCGGGAACGTGCACCGAGCGCAGCACGTCGCCCGGCTCGAGAGAGGTGGTCGCGTTGCCGGTGACGAGGGCGCTGACGGCGACCCGCTGATCGGTTCCGTCGGCCTTCCAGATGAGCGCCTCGGCATCGAGTGCGCTGAAGAGAGAGGTCATCGGGCCGGCGGGCAGGGCGGTGCAGATGTTGCCGCCGACAGTCGCGACGTTCCACACCTTGAATGAACCGAACAGGGCCGTGCAGCACTGCGAGAAGAGAGGATGCGCGCGCCATCCCCGGTCGTCGGGCAGCGCCGCGAGCTCGGCCAACGTTGCGGTCGCGGCCACGTCGAAACCCTCCTCTGTCACCTCGAACGGCGCCCAGTCGAGGGTGCGCAGGTCGACGAGCGTGTGGATGCCGGGGTTCGGCTCGGCGAACAGCACGCTTCCGCCGGCGAGCGGCACGGCCCCGCCGCCGAGGCCGCCGAGGTCGGCGCGTGTTCGCGCTGAAACGACCCGGGTCACGGTGTTGAGATCCATCAAAGACTCCTCGTACCGAAGCAATGCGGCGGTGCTGTCATTTCAGTACACCCCACCCATGTGTCGGGCGTGTAAACCGCGCCGTCAGCCGAGTGCGGCGACCCACTCGGTGCTGCCGTCGGTGAACCCCTGTTCTTTCCAGATCGGAACCCGGGACTTGATCTCGTTGACCAGTGCGGCGCAGGCGGCGAAAGCCGTGCCCCGGTGCGCCGAGGCCACGGCGCACACGAGAGCCACATCGGTGATCGCGAGGTCGCCGACGCGGTGTGCGGCGGCGATCCGCGTTCCGGGGTAGGCCTGCGCGGTCTCGGCGACGACCTGTCGCAACACGGCGTCGGCCGTCGGATGCGCGGAGTAGCGCAGCCAGGTCACGCCCCTGCCCTCGTCGTGGTCGCGAACGACACCCGCGAACGTCACGACGGCGCCCGCGTGCTCGTTCTCGACATTCGCGACGCACGCGTCGACGGAGATGGGCTTGTCGGTCACGTGGGCGAACGCGACGACGGCGGGCGCGGACTCGCCGAAATCGACGGTCGAGGCCGGTGTCGAACCGACGGTCGGAGGCATCTCAGCGCTCATGATCTCCTCCGTGAAGCTGATCGATCACGTGGTCGAGAACCTCGTCGAGCACGGCCAGACCGTCTTTGACTCCTCCTGTAGAACCGGGGAGATTGACGACGAAGGTCTGACCCCGCGCGATGCCCGCGTAACCGCGCGACAGCGATGCCAGCGACGTCGATTGTGCACCCCGTCGACGGATGGCCTCCATCACCCCCGGCAGTTCCCGTTCAAGAAGCGGAAGCGTCGCCTCCGGGGTTCGGTCTGTGGGATTGACGCCCGTGCCGCCCGTCGTCACGACGAGATCGGCGCCCGTCGCGACGGCATCCTGAAGCGCGGTTGCGACCTCGTCGCCATCCGCAACCACCTGCACGACGGGGTCGGCCCAGCCGCGGTGACGCACCCACTCGGCGATGACGGGCCCGGTGCGGTCGTCGTAGACGCCCGTCGCGGCCCGCGTCGAGGCGACGATGACGTGGGCTCGGCGACCATGCGCGGCACCTGCGCCGGTCATGCGACGCTCCAGTCGCCCGATTTGCCGCCCGACTTCGCCGTGACGTGGATGTCGGTGATCACCACGTGCTTGTCGACGGCCTTGATCATGTCGTACAACGTGAGCGCGGCGACGGATGCGGCGGTCAGGGCCTCCATCTCGACTCCGGTCACACCTCGGGTCTTGACGGTCGCCGTGATCACGATGCGGTCGTCGCCAGGGGCGAAGTCGATCGTGGCGCCGGACAGCGGCAGCGGATGGCACAGCGGAATGAGAGACGACGTCTGCTTGGCCGCCATGATGCCGGCGACCCGTGCCACGGCGAGGGCCTCGCCCTTGGGCAGCTCTCCCGCGAGCAGCAGCTCGAGCACATCGGGTCTGGTGACGACGGTGGCCACCGCGCTCGCACGTCTCGAGGTCTCGGCCTTGTCTGTGACGTCGACCATGAGCACGGCCCCGTCGGCGCGCACGTGGGTGAGGGCGCCATTCGATTCGGGCAGGGATGCGTCAGTCATCTATCCTCCAGACGTCGACCGGCTCTTTGGCGTCGGCGTGGCCGAGCCCGACCGGCAGGTGAACAAGTGCGGTCGAAGCCGCGTAGGAATGCAGCAGGTGCGAACTCGGGCCGCCGACCAGACGCACGCGCCCATCGGCGTCGATGGATGCGCGGCGCACCTGATGCTTGCCGTCGGGCGAATCGACTGCCTCGGCCAGGGGGAGGCGCAGCACCTCGCGCTCAGGGCGAGCGAAGCCGGCGAGGCGGCGCAGAATGGGTCGCACGAACACCTCGAATGATATGAGGGCGCTCACCGGGTTGCCGGGGAAGGTCACGACGGGGATGCGTTCGGCGGGCTGCCCGCGCGTTCGACCCGGGGAGACGAGGCCGAGCCCCTGTGGGCCGCCGGGCTGCATGGCCACGTGCGCGAACTCGACGCCGAGCGGGCCGAGCGCGTCGCGCACGACCTCGCGTGCACCGGCGCTGACCCCGCCCACGGTGATCACCAGGTCGGCCGTCGGGGCACCCTTCTCGACGATGTGCAGCAGGTCGGTCGCGTCATCGGAGCGGCACGGCCAGGCGACGACCGTGCAGCCGCACTCGATGAGTGCCTGGCTCAGCACGGCGCTGTTGGAGTCGTAGATCTGCCCCGGTTCGAGCGCGGTGCCGGGTTCACGGATCTCGTGCCCCGTGGCGATGAGCAGCACCCGAATGCGGCGCAGCACGTCGATGCTGGTGAGTCCGGTGGCCGCGAGCACGCCGAGCTGAGCCGGGCCCAGAACGGAGCCGGCGGGCAGCAGCAGCCCACCCGCGCCGATGTCGCTGCCCCGCCGCCGAACGTACTCGTCGCTGGCGGGGGTGGAGGCGAACTCGACGGTGAACACGCCGTCAGCGCCGTCAGCGTCACCGGCGCTGGCATCGTCGGCTGAACGGAAGCGATCGGGGATCGCCCGCTCGATGGGAACAACGGCATCGGCGCCCGAAGGCAGCGGGGCGCCCGTCATGATGGGCGCGGCGGTGCCCGGCTTCAGCTCTGAGATCGAGTCTCCGGCGTTGATCTGGCTGTCGACGAGAAGCCGGGCTGGAGCATCCGCTGACGCGCCAAACAACTCGACGGAACGCACGGCGTACCCGTCCATCTGCGAGTTGTCGAACGGCGGCAGGTCGGTGGGCGAGCGCACGTCGTGCGCCAGGGTGCGGTGGCGATAGGTGTCGGGCGCGCCGGCGATGCGTGCGGCCGAGATGGCAATCGTCTCGACGGCGCGGTCGTCGGCCAGCGGAGCGAGCAGCGCGGCGACGGCGGCGCGGTGCTCGTCGAGCGATCGGGAGGACATGTCTCTATTGTCGTGCACGCCGGCCCCGACGTTCCGTGAGTCGGCCTCGGTTCCTGAGCCTCTCGAAGGGGCCTCATGCCGTTTCGCCCCCAGTCCAGGGCACGTGGGCGTTGCAGATCCGCTGACGCTCGTGCATGTGGGTGTCCGGTGTTTCGGCCGGTCTATCGACGCCGGCTGCGACGGGCCTTGATCATGCGGTCGACGGAGACGTGAGGCCGGACGATCGGCATGCGGCTGTGCCAGGGGCTCAGATCAGTGAGGTCGGTGTCGTCGCTAACGATGAGAGTGGCATCACACGCGAGGGAGAGATCCACGATCAGATTGTCCTCGTAGTCCTCGACGTCGAAACACTTCCGCGGGGGATCGATCACCTCGCCGCCCGAGGCATCGACGAGCTCGAGCACGGTCTCGAGGTATTCCTCGATCAGTTGCTCGCTGAGCTTGAGCTCGCCGAGAACGCGGGTCAGGTTGCGGATGATGTGCGGCGAAATGAACAGCCGGAAGTCGTCGCCGTCGAAGGCGAGCGAGAGGCAGTCGGCCGCGGAGTTGCCCGTGCCCGGCGGTACCTCGACGACCCTGGGGAACTCGGAGCCTGCACCCACGAGCGCGTTGACGTAGATGTGGATGTCGAAGACGACCGCCGGGCGAGCGTCAGGCTGCGGCACTGGAGCGCAGAGTCTTCTTCACGAGAGCGGTGACCTCTTCGCGCGACACCACGCGGCCGGCGAGCTCCTCGCGGGCCTGGTCCTGGAGGCCGCGCATCTTCTCGGCCCACATGTCGTGAGTCATCCGCTTCATCGCAGCCCGGAGGAACTCAGAGCGGTTGCCATGCCCGAAGTGATCGACGAGAGTCTGCAACTTGGCCTGATCCTCGTCCGCGATCGCGAACCCGACAGTCTTGGCGCTCATGGCTACCACCTCTCATCCGTGCGTGTGCAACGCATGTGCAACTCTACGCCGACGGGTTGATATTCCCAATCGAAGCACGCCGCTAACTACCGCGCCTGCTCTTCAGAACCCGAGGTGCACTTGCGGGTCTAGATCAGGGGAACCGCCACATGGTGGATCTAACAATGCCCAGAACCACTATGCCAAGCACGGACAGAATCGCCCCGGGTTTAGTGGAGAGCGAGTTCTCCCAGCGCCGGTTGGCTCTGGGGGTTGATCTTACGGTAGTACTCGTTCTCCTTCTCAACGGGTGTGAGGTATCCGATTGATGAGTGCAGCCGGTTCTCGTTGAACCAATACACCCAGGAGAGAGTGGCGAGTTCGAGCTCATCGGCGGTGCGGAATGGGCCGTCGACTTTCACGCACGTGGTCTTGTAAAGCCCGACGACCGTCTCCGCGAGGGCGTTGTCGTAGGAGTCGTCGACGGTCCCGATGGACGCGATCGCGCCGACGTTAGAGAGTCGTTCGGATTAGCGCAGCGCGGTGTATTGCGACCCGACGTCCGAATGTTGAATGACTCCGGTGACGTCCTGGCCCGCGCGGTCGCGGACCCAGAGCGCCATCTCGAGCGCGTCCAGCGGCAGGTCGGTGGGCATCCGGTCCATCGTTATCCAGCCTACAATCCGTCGCGAGAAGACGTCGGTGACGAACGCGGTGAACGCCATCCCCGACCACGTCGGGACATAGGTGAAATCGACCACCCAAAGCTCATTCGGCCGGTCCGCGTGAAAGTCTCGCTTCACGTGGTCCGGTGGTCGGTTCGCACTGTTGTGGGGCCTCGTGGTGACGACTTGCTTGCCACGACGGATACCGCGCAGCCCCTGCTCGCCGTCAGGTTCGGCCGCATCGTCGTCCAGCCCGAACCGGTCGATCTTCACGTTCCGTAGCTCGGGCATACGTCGGTTGCGAGATTCCAGAGATTCGCGCGGTGCACGTCGTACTGGAGCCTGGTCCTACTTCGGCGGCGTCGACGGCTGCACGTGCATTTCCACCTGCTTGGTCTCGTTCAGGCCCACGAATCGATCCGTGTTCCGAAGCAGCTGCTCGCGGAGCATGGTCTGCTGTTCGGGCTCAAGCTCGACCCATGCGGTGTTGACGTTGGCTGCGATTCCCTCGGCTACGTTGCCGACAATCGCCATCACTTCATCCGAGTCCAGGCCAGCACGCGAGGCGAGCTTCCTCCAGTGGTGCGCCTGGATTGCCTGCGGCCGCGTCGCTCCACCAATACGCATGGCCAAGTCCTGGTTGTACGGGTACAGCCCGACAGGCACGACGTCGTACATAGGTGACAGTTCGACGGCGGGCGTCGAGGCAGTACCGGGTCGCAGGATCACCGAGTAGTTCTTCGCGTGGGCATCGGCGTTTCCGAGCATCGTGTTGAAAGCCAGCTGGCTGATGAACTGGTGAGCGAGACGGGAGTCTTGATCCTCAGGGGCGAGGAGAGCGAGAGCCTGCACCGCGGTCAGAGAATACTTGTCGTTGGGAGACATGAAGCTGGCCTGGGCGAGATCCTCGACATGCAGCCGGGATGCGAAGGGATCCCCGGGAAGCCTGTCGAAGCGCTGGACCATATACGCGGACTGGTCTTCGACTTCGAACACTTCAGCCGCCGGCGCGCTGAGACCGATGCGCATCGCCAGTCTCATCGCCGCAGTCTCGGCCTGTTCGAGCAGCAGCATCTCGGGTCGAGCGGGCTTCACGATGTGTGTAGACGGCACCGCAGCGTTCGGCCAAAACCACTCGCCGTCGACCCGGGCCAAGGCGAACTTGCCCTGGGTCCCTCCGAGGGAGAACCGTGCGAACGTATCAGAGGGTGCCCAGGCATCGGGATCATTCTTGATCTCCGCGATCCGATTCGCGATGACATCATCAGGGGCCGGGAATAGATGGCCAAGACCTGTGGCCGGCTCGGTTCCTGCGGGAACCAAGACCAGCCCGCCCGCGACATCCACGCCGCTCTTCGCCAGCAAATCGAACGTGCCTACGCCAGCTGCCGCGTAGACGCGGGCCATGCGAGTTCGCGTGGCTTCGTGGTCTGGAAGGAGGTTCTCGAGAAAATGCTTGGCGGCGTTCTTCGTGTGCGGCCTGTTTCTGGGCAGCGACAGCGAGATCTGAGTGCTCGGAGCACCTGGGTCGTACTCGAAAAGCACGTGACGATCGTCGGTCTCTGTGAAGCGACCGACGAAACTCCCCTCGAGCCATGCATCCAGGGCCCTCACTTCTCCATCTCCCAGTTAGGAAGGGCACTCGCGCGAACCCCCAGCGCCCGCAGGACACGCACCGTTCCACCGATCGAACGCGGATCGCGGCCCTGCTCGATGAGCGCGACGACATCTTTAGATGTCTTCGCACGCGCGGCGAGTTCGTCACGGCTCAGACCTTGGATGGTCCGCTCGGACGACACCACCTCTGCGAGGCGATCGCGATGGCGCAGGTACCTGGTCGGCTGGGAGCGAAGAAGCTGCTGGAGATTCCCCTTGTCGCCGTAGAACGCGTTGAGGATCACAGCCGTCTTGGCAGAAATCTCCTGAGGCGCCTGTCCGCCCCACCAATCCACGAGGAGTGCAGCAGGATCCTCGCTCGAGCGAAGTGTTCGGATGCGACTCGCAGTTCGTGCACGTGCCTGGCCGGTGAGGCCAGCGAGAGTGTTCGCCTTCAGCGCCCCGGCGAGGGCATCCTGTGATTTGCTCGAAAGCGGGCGACGGGACCGTGGAGCGAGAACCGGAGACTGGATTTCCCAGCTGCGAGCAGTGACGCCCTTCTTGTTGACCCTGTGTGTAGCCGGGAGCTTCCCCTGCTCGATCTGAGCACGCACGCGGCGGGGCGAAACTCCAGCCTGGGCTGCGTACTCTGATACTTTCATGACACAAGTATACCGTTCCGATTGAGTGTGGGGACAGGGGCTCATTCCGGCGTAGCGTGATCGCGCCGAGGCACGGGTGGATGGCCCTCGCCGCCATCCTCGTTTCAGGAATGGCAGTCGCGGGCCCGATCCTGGTCGTAGGTACGGTCGTCGGGGCGTGGGCATAGTGCCCCCAACGTGAGATGAGGCCAGACTGACGATGACATCGGGCGTCGATTGAACGTTTGCGTGATCATTCAACCGAAAGGGAATGCTCTTACTCTCGACACGACAAGACAACTGAGATCCAGCACGTCGCCCCGACCTGCCCCGCAAGTACGAACCCATGCCATAGTCCTGCGGGTTGGCGAGCGCAAACATGTCTGAACGCGCTTATTGTCACTAGAGAGCGCATTCGCGGAGGTAGAGTCTTCGTCGTGACGCAAATACGGATAAAGGATGCCGCGCTATTTCTCGGCGTCAGCGACGACACTGTTCGACGCTGGATCGATAACGGAACACTCGAGGCGACCCTCGATGAGGCAGGCCGCAAGGTGGTCGACGGTGTCGACCTGGCCCAGCTCGCCAAGGAGCATGCTGCGAATCCCGTCGACCCGTCAGGTATGAACAGCTCGGCGCGCAATCGTTTCGTCGGACTGGTCACCCGGGTGACGAGTGACGTCGTGATGAGCCAGGTCGAGCTGCAGTGCGGACCCCATCGAGTCGTGTCGCTCATGAGCACCGAGGCCGTTCGCGACCTCGACCTGAAACCCGGATCCGTCGCCGTCGCCGTGATCAAGTCCACCAACGTGATCGTCGAAGCATCCAGGAGCATTTCGTGAAGAAGCCGCACCTCGTGAAGAAGTCAGTCCTCGCATCCGTCGCCCTGGTGGGCGCCGTCGGCCTGCTGGCCGGCTGCGCATCCACTGCCGCCTCGACGACAGCGGCGACAGAGACGCCGAGCAACACTCCGGTCGTCGAGCAGACGCTGACCGTGTTCGCCGCCGCGTCGTTGACAGACACGTTCACCGAACTGGCGAGCGAATTCGAAGAATCGCATCCGGGCGTCACAGTGTCGCTGAACTTCGCCGGATCGGCCGACCTGGTCAGCCAGGTCACCGAGGGTGCGCCTGCCGACGTCGTGGCGTTCGCCGACGAGAAGAACATGGCCAAGCTCATAGACGCGAGCCTGATCGAGGGCACCCCAGAACTCTTCGCCAGCAACACCCTGGAGATCGCAGTTCCACCCGGAAATCCCGCGGGCATCCGTTCGTTCCAAGACCTCGCGAAGCCCGAGGCCAGGGTCGTCATCTGCGCCGCCCAGGTTCCGTGCGGCTCTGCCACCGTGAAGATCGAGGAGGCCACGGGCATCACGCTCACCCCGGTCAGCGAAGAGTCGGCCGTCACAGACGTGCTCGGCAAGGTCTCGTCGGGCGAAGCGGATGCCGGGCTCGTGTACGTGACCGACGTCGAGGCGGCGGGTGACACGGTCGAGGGCGTCACGTTTTCGGAATCCTCCGGAGCCGTCAACAAGTACCCCATCGGCGTCGTCGCCGCCTCGACCGTGCCCGAGCTCGCGGCCGAGTTCTCGAAGCTCGTGACCGGGTCAGGCGGCCAGAAGATTCTCGCAGCCGCAGGCTTCGCGAAGCCCTAGTGAGCACTCCGGCGCGGCAGCGGTCGACCCTGGGCGGCATTCCCGCGTGGGTCGCCGTCGTCGCCGCCATCGGTGCGTTGCTCATCGTCGTGCCGATCGTGAGCCTGGCCACCCGGGTCGACTGGCCGAACTTCGGCTCGCTCGTCACGAGCGAATCGTCGCTGGCGGCGCTCGCGCTGAGCCTGCGCACATCGGTCGCCAGCACCGTGCTCTGCATTCTGCTCGGCGTGCCTCTCGCGCTGGTGCTGGCGCGAACGACGTTTCCGGGCAAGCGCGTACTTCGTGCGCTGGTCCTCCTGCCCCTGGTGCTGCCGCCCGTCGTCGGTGGAATCGCGCTGCTCGCCGCCTTCGGGCGGCGAGGACTTCTCGGCGCGTCGCTCGATGCGCTCGGAGTGAGCATCGCCTTCTCGACGGTGGCGGTGGTGCTCGCCCAAACCTTCGTGGCCCTGCCGTTTCTGGTGCTGAGCCTCGAGGCGGCCCTCCGTGCGGCCGGGTCGCGGTACGAGGCCGTCGCATCCACCCTGGGCGCGTCACCCAGCACGGTGTTTCGTCGGGTGACCCTGCCGCTCGTGCTTCCCGGCCTGGTCACGGGCGCGGTTCTGGCTTTCGCGAGAGCGCTCGGCGAGTTCGGCGCGACCCTCACGTTCGCCGGCAGCCTCGAGGGGGTCACGCGAACCCTGCCGCTCGAGATCTACCTGCAGCGCGAGACCGATCCCGATGCCGCCGTGGCTCTCGCGCTGGTGCTCGTCGTCGTCGCCGTGATCGTGATGGTTGTCACCTACGGCCGGCGGGAGATCAGATGAGCCTCGACGTTCGCGCCGTCGTCGAACCGCACCGACTCGACGTGCAGTTCTCTCTGCGCGAAGGCGAGACTCTCGCCGTTCTCGGACCGAACGGAGCCGGAAAATCGACCCTTCTCGAGGTGCTGTCTGGCCTCGAGCGACCCGACTCGGGTCACGTGCGCCTCGACGACACGACCCTGGTGTCTGCGGGCCCCGGCGAACGCGACGTCTGGGTCGCGCCGCACGCCCGCGGGGTCGCGCTGCTCGCACAGGAGGCTCTCCTCTTTCCACACCTCAACGTGCGAGACAACGTGGCGTTCGGCCCCCGCAGTGCGGGCGTCGACCGGGCCGGCGCCCGAATCATCGCCGAGCGATGGCTTCAGCGCGTGGATGCCACGGGGTTGGCAGACACGCGCCCGTCGCGTCTCTCGGGTGGCCAGGCCCAACGCGTCGCGGTGGCTCGAGCACTGGCGACCGAACCGCGACTGCTGCTGCTCGACGAACCGTTCGGCTCGTTGGACGCGGGTGTCGCCCCCGCCATGCGCCGCCTGCTGGCCGAGGTGCTCGCAGAGCGGACGGTCGTGATCGTCACCCACGACCCTCTCGATGCGCTCGCCCTCGCCGATCGCGTGATCGTGCTCGACGAGGGCCGCATCGTCGAGGAGGGTTCCACTCGCGAGGTGCTGCTGAACCCGCGCACGGATTTCACCAGACTGCTGACCTTCGGGCTGGGCACCGCCTGATCAACGTAGGCTGGTGCCATGAGCATCACGCTCGGCATGCCGACGATCCCGTTGCGCCTGGGCCAGCCCCAGGCATCCGATCGGCCTGCCGCGCCCGGGCTTCTCGACCGCTTCGGCCGCACGGCCACCGATCTGCGCATCTCGCTGACCGACAAGTGCAATCTGCGCTGCACCTATTGCATGCCGGCCGAGGGCCTCCCGTTCCTGGCCGGGCCGAAACTGCTCACCCGCGAGGAGATCGCCCGGCTCGCCCGCATCGCCGTCGAAGAGCTGGGCGTGAGGCAGATCCGCTTTACGGGAGGCGAGCCGCTGCTGCGCAAAGACCTCGTCGAGATCATCGAAGACTGCGCGGCCCTCGAGCCCCGCCCCGAGATCTCGCTGACCACCAATGCGATCGGACTGAAGAGCCGGGCCGCCGCGCTCGCCGCGGCCGGACTCGACCGGGTCAACGTGTCGCTCGACTCGATCTGCGCCGAGACCTTCGCCACCATCACCCGGCGCCCCTTCCTCAACCGCGTGCTCGAGGGCATCGACGAGCTGCGCACCGTGGGCCTCGAGCGCACGAAGATCAACGCGGTGCTGATGCCCGGCATCAACGACGACCAAGGCGTCGAACTGCTCGAATGGGCGCTCGCCGGCGGTCATCAGCTGCGCTTCATCGAGCAGATGCCCCTGGATGCCGACCACGCGTGGACGCGCGACGGCATGATCACCGCCGCCCAGATCCGCGAACAGCTCGAGGTGCGCTACGTGCTGACGCCCGATGAGGCTCCGCGCAATGGAGCGCCTGCAGAGCTGTATCAGGTGCGCGAGAAGTCGGATGCGTCGGGCCGGT
>NZ_CAXVWM010000019.1:0-16497 GCF_964263775.1 Agreia sp.
GCTCTGTGTGAACGCTTTCAACGGTACCGCACGCCTACCGAACGGATTCGAAATGAAATTACCATCACAACGCGATTTTCGTGCTAGGTTCGGTCTTCACGAGAGATGAATCTCTCGTGATTTGGGTCGAGGAGGACCTCATGGTGGATGCGGAACAGTCGCCCGGCCGCGGGGCAGCAGGTGACCCTGTCGCAGACAATGCGCTGTCCGCGGTTGCTGTTCCCGGGTTGGCCCAGGGCACTGCCATCGTCGGCGCGACAGGAATGCCGAAGGTCAGCGCATCCTTCATCTGGCTACTGGTCTTGAGCACCTTCGGCCTGTACCTCGCGTTCATCGCCCCCGTGGGGATCTCGCTGGCGGTGCGGGTGGAACAGCTCGACCCCCAGCACCCCGAGTACCTCGGCTACATCATCGGCGTCGGCTCGATAGTGGCCCTGGTCTCGATTCCGCTGGTCGGCGTCATCAGTGACGGCACCCGATCCCGGCTCGGCCGCCGGAGGCCGTTCATCTTGATCGGAAGTCTCATCGGGTTCGCCTCGCTCATCGTCATGGCGTCGGCGCCGAGCATCGCCGTGCTCGGCGTGGGCTGGGCGCTCGCTCAACTCGGATTCGGCAACGCACTCACCGGGCTGGTCAACGTCACCGCTGATCGTCTGCCTGAATCGCAGCGCGGCCGCGTCTCGGGCTTCACCGGCTTCGTGCAGCTCGTCGCTCCTGTCGTCGGCGTCGGGCTGGCCGCGGGATTCGTCACCAACAATTTCCTCCTGTTCCTCGTTCCGGGGCTGATCGGTGTGGCCCTCGGGCTGGTCTTCGTCGTGTTCGCGCGAGGGGATGACGCTCGAGGACTCGCGCCAGCGGCGCGGTTGAGCTGGAAGTCCGTGCTCCCGAAATACGTCTTCGATCCTCGGCAGTATCCGGCTTTCGCTTGGAACTGGCTCGGTCGGTTTCTGGTCTACTTCGCGTTGAGCCTCAGCACCACGTTCACGACGTTCTACTTCGCGCAGAGGGCGGGCACGACCATTGCCGAGATCGCCGGCCTGTTCGCCATCGCCTCGATCGCGGGTATCGGAGCCGCTGCCATCGGCGCTCTCGGAGGCGGCATTCTCTCGGACCGGCTACACCGGCGGCGAATTTTCGTGCTCATCGCCTGCGTCATCTTCGCCGCCGGCGCCGTCATCTTGGCGCTCGCGCCGGACATGACGGTGGTGATCATCGGGTTCGTCGTCATCAACCTCGGTACGGGAATCTTCAGCGCCGTCGATCAGGCGATCGTGCTCGACATCCTCCCGGAACGGGACGTGAACGCGGGCCGGTTCGTCGGCATCAACCAACTCGCGCTTCAGATCGGCCAGTCGGTGGCGCCGATCACGGCGCCGGCCTTTCTGCTCATCGGCGCGACCGGTGGCCAGCAGAACTATGGAGTTCTGTTTCTGCTGGCCGCCGTCTGCACGGTTGCCGGAGGCTCGATCATCTTCGTGAAGGTCACCGGCTCGCAGTGACCACCGTGCTTCGCACCCGACCAATGCCCCTTGTCACCCAACGATCAGAAAGACGTCATCACTCATGAGCGAACTCGAAACCGTGCGCGAGTACCCCTATCAGAACCCCACCCTTCCCGTGGAGCAGCGCGTGGACGACCTGGTGTCGCGCCTGCCGCTCGATGAGAAGGTCGGCCTCCTGTTCCAAACCATCGCCCTCATGGTGGACCCGTCGATGGACCTCCAGATGATCGGAATGCCGTCGCTCGAGGCGATGATCCGCGACCGGCGCATGACGCACTTCAACCTCGTCGGGGCGGCAGAAACCGGTCGCGAGTTCGCTGCCTGGACCAATGAAGTTCAGCGCCTCGCTTCGAACACAGGGTGGGGCATACCGGTCACATTCTCTACAGACCCGAGACACTCGTTCACCGACAACCCCGCCGCCGCAATGGCGTCAGGACCATTCTCGCAATGGCCGGAAACACTGGGCCTGGCGGCTATCGGATCGGACGAGCTCGTGCACCGATTCGCCGACATCGCGAGGCAGGAATACCTCGCGGCAGGCATCCGGCTCGCGCTTCACCCGCAGATCGATCTGGCGACCGAGCCGCGCTGGTCGCGCATCGTGGGCACGTTCGGCGAGGATGTCGATCTGACTTCCCGACTGGGAGCGGCGTACATCCGCGGCTTCCAAGGCACAGCGCTCGGGTCCGAGTCGGTCTCGACGATGACGAAGCACTTTCCCGGCGGCGGCCCGCAGAAAGATGGCGAGGACCCGCATTTCGCCTACGGTCGCGAGCAGGTGTACCCGGGCGACGGCTTCGCTCACCACCTGCAACCCTTCCTTGCCGCGATCGAGGCAGGCACATCGCAGATGATGCCCTACTACGGCATGCCGATCGGCACCGAGTATGAGGAGGTGGGATTCGGCTTCAACAAGTCGATCATCACCGGTCTGCTGCGCGAGCAGCTCGGCTTCGACGGCATCGTCTGCACCGACTGGAGCATCGTGACCGACTCGATCATGCAGGGTGAGCGCATCGAGGCTCGGGCCTGGGGCGTCGAGCACCTCGCCCCGATCGACCGTCTCGAGAAAGTGCTGAATGCCGGCGCCGACCAGTTGGGCGGAGAGTACTGCACGGAGCTGCTGCTCGAACTCGTGCACTCGGGCCGGATGTCGGAGGATCGCGTCGATGTCTCGGTCGCACGACTGTTGCGCGAGAAATTCGTGCTCGGGCTCTTCGACAACCCGTACGTCGACGAAGAGGCGGCAGAGGTGATCATCGGCAACGAGGAGTTCCGTTCTGCCGGGCGGGCGGCGCAGCGCGCGTCGATCACGGTGCTGAAGAACACCACGCCGACGAGTGAGCGAAACGCGGGCCCCGCTCCGACCAGTGCCGTTCTGCCGCTCGAGCCCGGCATCCGCATCTATGTGGAGGGCGTCAACCCTGAGGCCGTCGCCGCGCACGCACAGACGGTGGCGAGTCCGGAGGAGGCCGACGTCGCCATCATCCGCATCCAGGCGCCTTTCGAACCGCGCACGGGAGGCGTCGCCCCGTACTTTCGGGCCGGCAGCCTCGAGTTCGCCGAGAACGAGATGTCTCGGATGCGGTCCATCGCGGAGCGGATCCCGACGATCGTTGACGTGTACCTCGACCGACCCGCGCTCCTCGCCCCCCTGGCCGACTTCGCAGCGGCACTGATAGTCGATTACGGCGCGTCGGATGACGCGGTACTCGATGTGCTCTTCGGAAAGGTCGCCCCGGTGGGCAGGTTGCCCTTCGACGTCCCGCGCTCTCAAGAGGCCGTGGCCAACCAGCGGCCCGACATGGCCTTCGACACCGCAGACCCGCTGTTCCGCTTCGGTGACGGACTCGACCTGCCGACCACCTCGAACACTGAAGGAAGATCATGACTCTCTCGAACCACGCATCCGATGACGCGCCCACGTCGTCGATGAAAGCGGTCTACACGGCCGATCCTGGCACTGTTCAGGTGCGCGATGTGCCGAGGCCCGTCGTGGGGCCGGAGGACGTTCTCATACGAGTGCGCGCCTGCGGTATCTGCGGCACGGATCTGGGTTTCGTAGCTGCGGGAGGCATGCAGTATGTCGACCAGCCGATCGCGCTCGGGCATGAGCCGGCCGGCGAGGTCGTCGAAGTCGGCACACACGTCGTCGACGTCAAGGTCGGAGACCATGTCGTCGTCAACCCGATGTCAGCCCCGAGTGGCATCAACGGCAACGGCGGGCAGCTGGGGGCTCTCCGAGAGTTTCTGCTGAACGAGAACGCGCACGTCGACCGTGATCTGGCGATCATCCCCGACTCGCTTCCCTTCTGGGTGGCGGCTTTGAACGAGCCGATGGCGGTCGCCAAGCACCTGGTGAATCGGGCCGCGCCCCGCGCCTCCGAGAGTGCGGTCGTGTTCGGAGCCGGACCGATCGGCCTCGGGGCGGCGATCTGGCTGAAGCTGGCGGGCGTCGCCCACGTCGTGGTCGTAGACGTGGTGCGCGGGCGGCTGGACAAGGCGCTCGACATCGGAGCCGATGCGGTGATCGACTCCTCGATCGAGGACGTCACGGCCCGGCTGAGCGAGCTTCACGGCGAGGGCACCAATGCGATCGGGATGCCGCGCCCCGCCACCGATATGTACCTGGATGCCGCCGGCGCGCCATCCGTGCTGCAGACGGCCATCGCGTCGGCGAAATGGGGCGCCCGACTCGTGATGGCGGGCGTTCACAAACAGCCCGAGTTGATCGACACCGGCCTCATGATGATCGCGGAGCTCACATTCTCGGCCTCGATGGGCTACCCGACCGAGATCTTCGAAGTGACTGCCGACCTGGTCGCGCATCAAGACCGGTTCGCGAAATTGGTCAGCCACCGAATCGACTTCGGCGACGTGGAGGGAGCGATCACGCTGGCCGGTACTCCGGGCGCGACGGATAAAGTGGTGATCACATTTGACGAGTGACGCGGCGGTCGTGCACCGATCACCGGAGGCCTTTCTGAGATCCCGCCGTGCGGGCAAGACCGACTCACGGTCCACGGTGGTGTTTCTGGGCGACAGCATCACCCGAGGCGCAGTGAGCTCGAACTGGGCCGCAGCCGTCGCCCGGCGGAACGGCAACCGCCCGATCGACTTCGTCAACGCGGGAGTCAACGGAGACCTCGCATTCAATGTCGTTGACCGGCTCGACCAGGTGGTTGCGTGCCGCCCGGATGCCGTGACGCTGTTGATCGGCACGAACGACGTGCAGGCGACCCAGAGCGAAAAAATGGAGCACATGTTCCGGCGGCAGAAGGGTTTGCGGAGCGTTCCGACCCTCGCACACTATCGGAGCGCCGTCTCGGAGATTCTCGAGAACGTGCGCACTCGCACGCGGGCTAGCGTGGCGGTGCTCGAGATTCCGATGCTCGGCGAGAACCTGGGCAGTGAGATGAACGTCAGGGTCGACGAGTACAACCGCGCGCTGAGAACGCTTGTCCACGAACAGGGACACGAATTGCTGCCGATCCGAGCCGGCCTGCAGCAGCTGCTCACGCCAGATCGAACGCCGCCCCCGTACACCGCCGACGTCGCCGTTATCGTCACAGCTTCGCTCTCCCACAGTCTTCTGAGGAGATCATGGAACGAGATCTCCCGCCGCAACGGCCTCGAGGCGCTCACCGACCACGTTCACCTGAACGACCGCGCGGGTGCGGTGGTTGCAGACGCCGTGTGCGACTTCGTGAGACGCATCACGTAGGCCAACGCAGACCAGTCTACTGACGCTCTTCATTTGGCCCCCTTTTCGGGGTGATTACCGCTATGTTTCCGACATATTCTCATAAACTGGCAAAAGGCTGGGTGCACCAATCCGACCTGTAGGGGCCTCCGGAACACCTCCATGCCCCCAGCACGATTCACGCACTCCCTCGCGCGCCTCGCGTCTTTCGGAACCGTCGGCGTTCTCGCCTTCGTCGTCGATCTCGGCGTGTACAACCTCCTGCGTTCCACGGTCTTCACCGACGGCCCGATCTGGTCGAAGGTGTTCTCTGTGGCGGTCGCGACCTGCGTCGCCTGGATCGGAAACCGCTACCTGACCTTCCGCAAGGAGCGGTCCGAGAACGCCGTGCGGGAGGGAATCCTCTTCGCCGTGGCCAACGTTCTCGGCCTGCTGATCGCATCCGCGTGCCTGTTCGTGTCGCACTACGTGCTCGGCTACACGTCGCAACTGGCCGACAACATCGCCGGCAACGGCGTGGGCCTGGTGCTCGGCACCGCATTCCGCTTCGCCGCCTACCGCCTCGTCGTGTTCGGCCCCCTCGGCGAGCGCCTGATGAACCGCTCGCGCCGCGCTTTCGACGATCTGCCCCAGCCCTCCACCCTCGCAACGACCCCTTTACCCGAAGGAAGCCGATGACCTACCGTTCGACCCTCACAGCCCTCGTCGATCCGAACCCGGAACCCGGCCCCCTCCTCACACCCGCACCCATTCCCCAGCCGGCCGACGGCATCCTGCCGAACCGCGGCATCGAGCCCGGCACCACCACGACGGATGCCTTCGCCGGCCTGCTGCCGTCGTGGACGCCCGCCGAATGGCTGGGTTACTCGACCCTGATGCTCGTCGCCGTGCTGCTCACGATCGTGGCGACGACCACCCTGTGGTGGATGCTGCACGCCTGGCGATCGACCTCGAGTCTGGCGAAGACCCAGTTCACCTCGAACCCCCGCCCCGCGGCCCATTCGTTCACCCTGCTGGTGCCCGGGCGACATGAAGAAGAGGTGCTCGGCGACACGCTCGACCGCCTCGCAGAGCAGGATCACCCCGACTTCGAGATCATCGCCATCGTGGGTGACGACGATCCCGGCACCGAAGAAGTGGCCCGCCAGGCGGCCGAACGCCACCCCGAGCTCATCCGAGTGGTCGTCGACTACAGCGTTCCGAAGAACAAGCCGAAGGCGCTGAACACGGCGCTGAAGTCGGCCCGCGGTGACATCGTCGGCGTATTCGACGCCGAAGACGAGGTGCACCCGCACCTGCTCACGGTCGTCGACTCCAAGTTTCAAGAGACCGACGCCGACGTGGTGCAGGGCGGCGTGCAGCTCATGAACTTTCAATCGAGCTGGTGGTCGCTGCGCAACGTGCTCGAGTACTACTTCTGGTTCCGCTCGCGCCTGCACTTCCACGCGAAGTCGCGCTTCATTCCGCTGGGCGGCAACACCGTGTTCGTCACCAAGGCGCGCCTCGACTGGTCTGAGGGCTGGGATGCCGAATGCCTCGCCGAGGACTGCGAGCTCGGCGTTCGCCTGTCGAGCGACAACGCCAAGGTCGTGGTGGCCTACAACCCCGAGTACGTGACCCGGGAGGAGACTCCGCCGACCCTCAAGTCGCTCTACAAGCAGCGCACCCGCTGGAACCAGGGCTTTCTGCAGGTCTACGGCAAGGGCGAATGGAAGAAGCTGCCCCACCTGAAGCAGCGCATGTTCGCGCGGTACCTGCTGACCATGCCGTTCCTGCAGGCGGCCACCGGCCTGCTCATTCCGATCTCGCTCGCCCTGATATTCTTCGTCAAGGTTCCGACCCCGGTCGCGCTCATCACCTTCTTGCCGCTGCTGCCGACGATCGTGACGCTCGCCGTCGAGATCACCGGCCTCGCCGAGTTCGGCCGCGTGTACAAGCAGAAGGTGCGTGCACGCGACTACGCGAAGCTCGTGCTCGGCATGTTCCCGTTCCAGATCTTCCTGGCCCTCGCCGCCATCCGCTCGGTCATCCGCCAGGCCCGCCGCATCAACGCATGGGAGAAGACGGAGCACACCGGCGCCCACCGCGACGAGCAGACCAGCGCGCTCGCGAGCTCGACCGATCGCCTCGGCGAACCCATCCTCCTGCCCACCCCGCAGACCGTCGGAGGCCAGTCATGACGTCGACTCTCGACCGACCCATCGCATCCGGTGACCCGATTCTGGATGCGCCCGGCTCACAGGCCGGCCCGCCCCGCATGACGTCTCGCCGCTCGCGGCCGGCGGCCTGGGCGCGGCGTCACCGCCGCAGCGCCCTCTGGCTCCTGCCGACGTTCATCGTGGGAGTCATCGCGCAGATCGTGAACCTCGCGGGTTCTCCGCAGCGGATCGACGACGAGGGCACCTACACGGCGCAGGCCTGGGCCATCGACAAGCTCGGCGAGCTCGCCCACTACACGTTCTGGTACGACCACCCGCCGGTGGGCTGGATCCAGCTCGCCGGCTGGACCCAGCTGACCGGGGCGTTCGAGCGCTACGACGTGGCCGTGATCGCGGCCCGCGAGTTCATGGTGGTCACCACGATGATCGCCGCCCTGCTGCTCTGGGCGCTGGCGCGCAAACTGCGCTTCACCCGCCCGGCCGCGGCTGCCGCGGTGCTGCTCTTCACACTGTCGCCGCTCGCGCTGCAGTTTCACCGCTCGGTCTACCTCGACAACATCGCCACCATGTGGCTGCTCGCCTCGCTGGTGCTTGCCCTGAGCCGGCGCAAACAGCTCGCGGCATTCGTGGGATCGGCGGCCGCCTTCGGCATCGCCGTGCTGAGCAAGGAGACCTTCTTGCTCGCGCTTCCGCTCGTGGCCTGGCTCCTGTGGCGCAACGCCCACCCCTCCACCCGCCGCTACACGCTCTCGGTCGCGGCGAGCGTGCTCGTGCTGATCGGCGGCGGTTACATTCTGCTGGCACTGGTGAAGGGCGAACTGATTCCCGGCCCAGACCGGGTGAGCCTGATCGACGGCGTCATGTTCCAGCTGGGTTCACGGCAGTCGAGCGGCTCGCTCGCCGATCCAGGCTCGCTGGTCTCGAAGACCTTCGGCATGTGGTGGCAGCTCGACCCGGTGGGCATCCTCGCCACCGGTGTCGCGGCCGTCGGCGCCCTCTCCATCAGGCGCCTGCGCCCGTTCGCCATCCTGCTGCTGCTGGCGACGGCATTCCTCTTCCGCCCGGGCAGCTACGTTCCGGTGCCCTACGTCATCATGCTGCTGCCCTTCGGCGCTCTGCTGATTCCCGGCGTCGTGCAGGCCGCGATCGTCGGGTACCGCAGAAAAAAGGGTCGGGGCCGCAAGGCCGTGGCCGTCGCCGCCGTTGTGGCGACCGTCGCTGCGACAGCCGTCGCCGTTCCGCTCTGGGCCACCCAATTGCGCGGATTCTTCCTCGCCGATCTCGATCAGCCCATGCGCCAGGCCCAGGAATGGGTCGACGCCAACGTCGCGAAGGACTCGCGACTGATCGTCGACGACGCGATGTGGGTCGACCTCGTAGACGACGGCTTCGCCCGCGACAACGTGATCTGGTACTACAAGCTCGACACCGACCCCGCCGTGCAGGCGGTCTCGCCGAACGGCTGGCGCGACTCCGACTACGTCATCACGACCGATTCGATGCGCACCTTCCCGAACACCGGGAGCAACGTCAACCAGGCGATCGAGAGCTCGGTATCGGTCGCGAGCTTCGGCGAGGGCAACCAGCAGGTCGACATCCGCCGCATCGACCCCGACGGCGCCGAGCAGGCCGAAGCGGATGCGCAGGCCGGGTTCGCCGACCGCGCGTCGGCCGGCGCGCAGCTGGCCGCAAACCCCGCGCTGACGCTCGACACCGCGTCGCGCGACCTGCTCACGGGAGGACGCGTCGACTCGCGGATCATCCTGTCGCTGGGCCAGCTGCTCGGCACGGGTGACGCCACCGTCCTCGACTTTCCCGCAGTGACGGGTGAGAACGACGCGGCCCGCCGACAGGTGCTGCTGCAATCCGTCGACGGAGAGGCGGCACGAACCGCCGTCACCGGCTGGTTCGGTGCCCTCGACGGCCCCGTGAAGCCGAGCTCGGTGACCGTCACCGACGCGGGCGTTCTCGTCACCTTCCCCGTCGGGGAGCCGACGGGGCTGCTGCCGCACGTCAACTGAGCAGACCCCGCCCATCCATCGCCCCACCGAACCGAATTACCTCCGCACACCCCGCACACCCCAACAGAATTCCCTCCGGAAAGGAACCGACCATGAGCACCCGACCCATGACCTCCCCCTCCACCCGTCTGCGCCGGCTGGCCGCAACGGCGACCGCCGTCGCCGCGGCCGCAGCGCTGACCTTCGCGGGCGCCTCGAGCGCCCAGGCCGACGAGCCCGGCAAGGGCTGGGTGCGCGTCGCCCACCTCTCGCCAGACACCAAGTCGGTCGACGTCAAGCTCACCGCGCTGGCCGGCGGCGACGTCGTCTCCGAACTCGACAACGTGGCGTACGGCGCCGTCTCCGACTACATCTACGCGCCGCAGGGCACCTACGTGGTGTCGATGGTGCCGACAGGTTCGCCCGACAGCACCACGCCGATGATCCAGCAGTCGGTGAACATCGTCAGCGGCCAGCCCGTGACTGTCGCCGCGTTCGGCAGGAACGCTGATCTCGACACGACCGTCTTTCCCGACGACCTCACGCCTCCGAGCGACGGACAGGCGAGGGTTCGCGTGATCCAGGCGTCGACAAATGCGAAGTCGGTCGACATCTCCACCACGACGGGCATGGACATCACCAAGAATGCCGCCCAGGGCACGGCCACGAACTACGCCAGTGTCGCCGCCGGCCCCTGGTCGCTCAACGTCACGGGCGGATCCCAGACCAGCGCGACCGACGTCGACCTGCCCTCCGGTAGCGTGGCCACCCTGTTCGTGCTCGACACCGCGGCGGGCGGCGTCACGCTGAAGCCCGTGCTCGACTCGGCCTCGGTCGGCGACATGCCGGTCGGCGGCATACAGACCGGTGGCGGCGCGACCGCGACCGAGCACATCGGCACCGGATTCGACATCGGTTCGGCAGCCGGATCGGGTATCGGCATCGCGCTGCTTGGCGCGCTCTCGCTGTTCGGCGCGTTCGCGCTGGTTGCCGTGCGCCGTCGCGCAGCGGAGTCGCGCTGATGGTCGCCCGGGTCACCACGAACCGTTGGCGACCCTCGATTCTCGCCGGCGTCGCCGTGCTGACGGTGGGCGGCCTGCTCGCCGGCTGCACGGCGGGCGCCCCCGCATCCGACTCGCCGACCGCGAACTCGAACGACGCGACCCGCTCGGCCGAGCAGCTCGGCAAGACCTTTCTCGCCGACTGGGTCGACGACGGCCGGGTGGTTCGCCGCGACCAGGGCGACGACACCGTGAGCGAGGGGCAGGCCTACGGGATGCTCATCGCCGCAGCCGTGGGCGACGAGAAGTCGTTCGATGAGATCTGGAACTGGACCGAAGACGAACTCGTGCGCCCCGACGGACTGCTCTCGTGGCAGTGGGCCGACGGCGCAGTCGTCGACGACGAGCCGGCCTCCGACGCCGACCTCGACGCGGCCCGCGCCCTCGTGATCGCCGGAGAACGCTTCGAGCGGCCCGAGTTGACCAAGGCGGGCGACGCCTTGGGAACGGTGATTCTCGACGAACTGACCGTGGAGACCTCGCTCGGTCGCATCCTGCTGCCCGGGCTCTGGGCCGCCGACGCCGAGCCTTACGCCTACAACCCGTCGTACGCCTCGCCGGTGGCTTTCGCCGTGCTCGGCCGAAGCTCGGGCGACCCGCGGTGGGCAGAGCTGACCGAGGGATCGCGCGCCGCGACCACCGCGGTACTCGGCAAGAGCCCGCTGCCCTCGAACTGGACCCAGGTGCACGCCGACGGAACCGTCGACAACCTCGCTGGCCCGAGCGCGGCAGCCACCGTCGACTCCTCGTCGACCGGGGGTGTGGAGTACGGCTACGACGCTGCTCGCCTGCCGATTCGCTACGCCGAGTCGTGCGCCGTGCAGGACTCGGCACTCGCCGCCCAGCTGCTGCCCACGCTCGCGCGCCAGCCCCAGCTCGCCGCCCAGCTCGATCTCGGCGGAACCGCGGTGACCGGCGACGAGCATCCACTCGGCTACGCCGCACGGGCGGCATCGGCGGCTGCGAGCGGCGACCAGGTCGCGGCGGTTGCAGACCTCACCACCGCCGACACTCTCGACGGCACGACGGCCACGTACTACGGGGCCGCCTGGTCGGCGCTCGCGGGGCTGATGCTCGAGACCGAGTTGCTCGGCGGCTGTCCGCCGATCGCGGCCGGCGCCTCTCGCGTCTCCGACCCGTCGCAGGGCGCGGCGGGGGCGTTCCAGGATCCGCAGCTCGGATCGGGCGCGGGCACGGGCGCGGCCTCGGGTGGCGCATCCGGTGCCGCGGCCTCGGGTGGCGCATCCGGTGCCGCGGCTTCGGGTGCCGCATCCGGCACGGCGGCCGTGTCGCCCGTGCGTGTGCGCATCCCGTCGATCGGCGTCGACTCGGGCCTCGAGATGCTCGATCGGGATGCCACGGGCTGGATTCAGCCGCCCGTCGACTTCGCGAGCGCGGGCTGGTACCGCAGCGGTATCGTGCCGGGGGCGCTCGGTCCGGCGGTCATCGCCGGCCACATCGACTCGGCGGTCGGCCCGGCCGTCTTCTACCGGCTTCCCACGCTGAAGGCGGGCGACGCCGTCGAGGTCGACCTCTCCGACGGCTCGACCGCGCGCTTCAGAGTCGACTCCCAACTGCAGGTTCCGAAGAACGCCTTCCCCACCGCAGAGGTCTACGGCCCGACCCCGGATGCCCAGCTGCGGCTGGTGACGTGCGGCGGGGCCTTCGACGACTCGACGGGCCACTACGTCGACAACGTCGTGGTGTTCGCCACGAAGATCGCCTGACTTTCACTCTCTCCGCTTGTTCACCCTCTGTTTCTCCCCTCGAAAGGACTCACCGTGCTGAAGACCCTGGTCGTTATGCCGACCTACAACGAGAAAGACAACCTCGAGCCCATCGCCCGCCGCGTGCTGGCGACCGGCGTGGCCGAACTGCTCATCGTCGACGACTCGTCGCCCGACGGAACGGGCGACATCGCCGACCGCCTTGCCGCCGCCGACGCGCGAGTGCACGTTCTGCACCGAGGAGGCAAAGAGGGGCTCGGCGTCGCCTACCTGGCGGGCTTCGCGTGGGCGCGCGAGCGGGGTTACGACGCGATCGTCGAGATGGATGCCGATGGCTCGCACCAGCCCGAGGCCCTTCCCGGGATGCTCGAGCTGCTGGGCGAGAGCGACCTCGTTCTCGGCTCGCGCTGGGTCGCCGGCGGCAGGGTCGAGAACTGGCCCAAGCGCCGCGAGTTCCTGAGCCGCGGCGGCAACCTCTATGCGCGGCTCGCGTTGGGCATCGGGGTGAAGGATGCGACGGGCGGCTATCGCGTGTACCGGCGCGAGGCGCTCGACCGAATCGGCCTCGACAACGTGGCCTCGCACGGCTACTGCTTTCAGCTCGACCTCGTATGGCGTGCGCTGCAGGCGGGCCTGGTCGTCACGGAGGTGCCGATCACGTTCGTCGAACGCACCCACGGAGTGTCGAAGATGAGCGGCGGCATCGTGCGCGAGTCACTGCTCAAGGTCACCCAGTGGGGCATCTCCCGCCGGGTCCGCTCGGCGCGTGAGGTGCTGCTGCACGGGCACCGCCTGCCGTCGGTGCGCGAGACGTCGCGCATCCACCCGGCCTGAGCGGCGGCGCCGCGGCCCCGGCGGTGCGGCGGGCACCTGCCCGGGGTAGTGGCGGCCATATGGCGCATATCGACTTCGTTGCGCCGTTTTGGGTCGATATCAGCCAGGTCGCCGGGGCGGAACGTGCGCGAGTTGACGCATATCGACCTCGTTACGCCGTTTTGGATCGATATCAGCCAAGTCGCCGGGGCGCCCCTCACGGACCACGCAGCGAGTCAGCAAAAGTAAGCGCGCTGCGTTGAGCCGTCAGGCCAGGCGGCAGCGCGCCGGCTCAGTGCGCATGATCGGCGCGGCCCTGCGAGGCGGGCGTTGAAGCACGTGCGGCACGTTCGTGTACGTGCATTCATTACGCCCGGCATGGTGCTGGCCCTGATGGCTCATCACCCGCGTCTCCGACGAGTGCGCGTTGCGGGCTCCGTGTTCGAGTTCGACGAGGCCAAGGTGCTCGAGCAGCGGCGGAAGGTAGACGCCGAAACGGCCCCGGTAGCCGCGTCGCAGCCCGTACCAGCCGCCGACCGGGTTGGACTCGTCTCGACCGAAGGCCTCGACACTTCCGGTCGCGGCGCCTTTATTCTCGTTGGCGCCGCCCGGCGTCCTCCGGCAGCGCTGACCCGTGCAGGTCAGTGCAAGGCGCCGGCGGTCTGATTGCGCGTGGTCAGCCGTGAGACGCCTGTGATGATGCCGACGATGATCATGCCGAGCACCAGTCCGAACACGAATGACACCGCGGTGTCGGCGATCCACACGACGACGGGGCCGGCAGCCTCGACGGCGTGCGTGACGACGTGCACCAGGTCGTACGGCCCGTGCCAGAACGTCTCGGCCAGGTTGGTGATCACCAGGTGGCCTCCGACCCACAGCATCGCGACCGTTCCGACGATGCTGATCACGCGGAACACGGCGGGCATCGCGGCTACGATGCGGGCGCCGGTGCGACGGACGCCGCGAGAGGGGTTCTTCATGAGTCGCAGCCCGATGTCGTCGATCTTCACCAGCAGGGCGACGGCGCCGTAGACCAGCAGGGTCATTCCGAGGCCGATCACGACGAGCGCGCCCAGGGTGAGCCAGATGCCGAAGTCGGGGTCGAGGCTGTCGAGGGCGATGAGCATGATCTCGGTGCTCAAAATGAGGTCGGTGCGGATCGCGCCGAAGACGAGTTTGCCCTCGGTCTTCTGCTCTTCGTCGGCGGCGGCGTGGTGCACCCCGAACCACTCGGTGACCTTCTCCGCACCCTCGAAGCACAGGTACGTGCCGCCGATGATGAGCAGGTACGGCAGCACCCAGGGCGCGAAAGCCGTGAGCAGCAGGGCGATCGGAATGATGATGACGAACTTGTTGACCAGGCTGCCCAGCGCGATCTTCCACACGACGGGCAGTTCGCGCGCAGGCGTGAGGCCCTGAACGTACTGCGGGGTGACAGCCGCGTCGTCGATCACGACTCCGGCGGTCTTGGCGCTCGCCTTCAGGGCGGCGGTCAGAATGTCATCGACGACGGCGAGCAGGCCGACCGACATGGGCGTCTCCTTGCATTGGGGGCGTCAGACCGCTCAGCGTGCAGCGGGGAATGGTGTCCAGAGTAGCGCGCGGGGTCGCAGGTCGCCGCTGTCGGAGTGGTCTGCGGAGGGTGCCGCGGTCAAGCGCGCCCTCATCCGTGCAGCGGGGAGAGAGCGTTGTCGAGTGCTGCTTCGAGGGGCCATGGCGAGCGCTCGGGCTGGCTGAGAACGAGGCCGCCCTGGATGGCCGCGAGGATCACGGTCGCGACACGAAGAGGCTCGACCGACGAGTCGATGGCCCCGCTGTCGACCATCTTGACGACCCCGGCCGCGAGCGCGTCGCGCCAGGCGCGCATCGAGGCGGCGATCGTGGTCTCGAGCTCCCGGTCGCTCATGGCCGCCTGCGTCGCCAGCGATCCGATCGGACACGCCCAGCGCCCGCGACCGATGTAGTACTCCACCAGGGCGATGCGCCAGCGCTCCCACGATTCCCATGATCCGAGATCGTGGATGTCGGGTTCCTGCGCCCTGAGAAGCTGCTCGCCCTCCCAGCGCGAGACCTCGCGTACGAGTTCGGCCTTTCCTCCGGGAAAGTAGTGGAACAGCTGGCTCTTGCTCGTCAGAGTGGCGGCTCGTATCGTGTCGAGGGTCGTGCCGCCGATGCCCGAGGCAAGGATCTGCTCACCCGTCGCCTCGACGATGCGCTGTCGGGTGAGCCGCCCCCGCTCGGTGACTTTCGTCTCGTTCACCAGTCCAGACTAGCTCGTTGGACCCGATGGTCCACCTGTGCTAGAACTGGACTATGCAGTCCAACGAAGAAGTACTCCAGTCCCTTCCCTCCGATTCCCGCCTCGCGAGCCGCACCGCCATCGTCACCGGGTCGACCAGCGGCATCGGCGAGGCGACGGCCCGCGTGCTCGCCGCATCCGGAGCAACCGTCGTCGTCAGTGGCCGCGACGCCACCCGCGCCCAGGCGGTCGTCGACTCCATCGTCGCCTCAGGAGGTGCGGCCCATGCCGTGACCGCCGACCTCTCGGGCAGCTATTCCGAGCTTCGCAACTTCGCCCGTGCCGCGACCGAGGTGCTCGGCGGCCGCGTCGACATTCTCGTCAACAACGCGGGGGTCTATCCGGTGATGCCGACCGCGCTGCTGGCCGACGGCGACCTCGACGAGGTGCTCGCAACGAACATCCGCGCGCCGCACGTTCTCGTAGCCGAGCTGGCACCCGCGATGGCCGAGCGCGGCTCGGGTTCGATCGTCAACATCGGGTCATGGATGTCGCGGGTCGGCATCCCGGTCGGCGCCATGTACACGGCATCGAAGGCGGCCCTCGAGCAGATGACCCGCACGTGGGCGGCCGAGTTCGGACCGCGCGGAGTCTCCGTGAACACGGTTGCGCCCGGCGCGACGGCGACACCGGGCAACGCTGCGGATGCCGACACGCTCGCGGCCATGGCCGCGGGCACCGTCGCGGGTGTTCCCGTGCGGCCCGTCGACATCGCGTTCGCCGTGCGATTTCTGGCGTCCGACGAGGCGAAGTTCGTGCACGGCACAGTTCTCGACATCGACGGAGGCATCACGAATACGCGCCTGTCCTGAGCGTTCCCGCTCGTGATCAGCACAGAGTGTGCAGAAATCGCAGCTGGTCACGAACAACACTCGTCACGTCAGGCAGCGGCAGCACGGGCCCGCGCACGGTACGACGACGGTGACTCCCCGTGGTGCCGCTTGAACGCATTGCTGAACGAGCTCTCCGATGAGTATCCGAGCTCGAACGCCAGGGCGCCCACTCGGGTGTCGGGCGAGCGGAGCGCCTTCTGGGCGAGCAGCATGCGCCAGGTGATCAGGTACGCCAGCGGAGGAGATCCTGCGGCCACCCGAAACCGTTCCGCGAACGTGGAGCGCGACATGGCGGCGGCCTGGGCGAGGTCCTCCAGGGTCCACGCCTTCGACGGCTGTTCGTGGATCAGCGCAAGCGCGGGCCGCAGCCGCTCGTCGCTCAGAACTTTCAGCC
>NZ_CAXVWM010000020.1:0-5517 GCF_964263775.1 Agreia sp.
CTGATCTCGGGCGAATACCTCGAGTCCGTCCGCAGTGACCAGCGACAAGCGCAGGAATACGGAATTCAGGGCGTGCCCTTCTTCGTGATCGACGGCCGGTACGGTGTGTCGGGCGCCCAGGATGCCGCGACGTTCGTCGAGGTCTTCGGCCGGATCGCGGGCGAGCGCACCGGCTCCGTCGACGCGGTGTCGGCATGACCGCGAGGCACGACGCGGCCGTCGGTGAGTCCGGTGTCGCCCCGGCCGCTCCGGGCCTGGTCATGGTCGGCGCATCCGGTGCCGTCTGTGTCGACGGCGTCTGTGCCATCGAGCCCCACGCCGAGGCGAACGCGGAGGGCAGCCGCGACGCGAGTTGACCGCAGGTTGTTCACAGGGGGCCCCGCCCGCCCCGGCCCCGCCAAAACTCTGGGACAATCGAGACGTCATGAATTCATCCCTCGCCCCGGTCGACCAGGCCGTCGCCACCCCGGCCCCCGCACTCCGCATCGGGCCGATCGAACTCGACGTTCCGGTTGTGCTCGCCCCTATGGCGGGAATCACCAACACGGCCTATCGCAGACTCTGTCGTGAATACGGAGCGGGGCTGTACGTCAGCGAGATGATCACGAGCCGGGCGCTTGTCGAGCGCACCCCCGAATCCATGAGGCTCATCCGCCATCACCCGTCTGAGACGCTGCGCTCGATCCAGCTCTACGGGGTCGATCCGGCCACCATGCGACAGGCCGTCACGATGCTGGTCGACGAGAATCTCGCGGATCACATCGACATGAACTTCGGATGCCCGGTGGCCAAGGTCACCCGCAAGGGCGGAGGCTCGGCGCTTCCCTGGAAACTCGGGCTCTTTCGCCAGATCGTCGAGCAGGCGGTCGAAGCGGCGGGCGACATCCCGGTCACGGTGAAGATGCGCACGGGCATCGACGACGACCACCTCACCTACCTCGAGGCAGCGAAGGCGGCCGAGGGTGCGGGCGTCAAATCCATCGCGCTGCACGCTCGCACGGCGGCCGATTTCTACTCCGGCCAGGCAGACTGGTCGGCCATCGCCACTCTCAAAGAGACGATCACGAGCATCCCGGTGCTCGGCAACGGCGACATCTGGTCGGCCGACGATGCCATCCGCATGGTCGACGAGACCGGATGCGACGGCGTCGTCGTCGGTCGTGGCTGCCTCGGTCGACCGTGGCTTTTCGGCGACCTCGCCGATGCCTTCCGCGTGCGCAGCGGCGAGCTCGACGCATCCGTCGCCCGCGACTCGCGTGCCGCACCGACGCTGGGTCAGGTCGCGGCGGCGATTCGTCGACACACGCAGCTGCTCGCCGAGTTCTTCGAAGACGAAGACCGGGCCTGCCGAGACATCCGCAAACACGTCGCCTGGTATTTCAAGGGCTACCCGGTGGGCCACGATGTTCGCGCGAGCCTCAGCATGGTCAAGACCCTCGCCGAGATGGACGACGTGCTCGCCACCCTCGACGGCTCGCTGCCGTATCCCGGAGTCGACGCAGAGGGGCCCCGTGGCCGGGCCGGTTCGCCGAAACGCCCCTCGCTGCCCGACAGGTGGCTCGACTCGCGCGAACTCGCGCTGCCCGAGCGTGCCGAGCTCGCGGGCGCGGAGCTGCACCACAGTGGGGGATAGCGCCGTGGCCGCCGTCTCAAATCTCGCCTCCTCGAAGTCGGTCCTGCCGCCGGGCTACACGCCCGACGACAGCGAGCGCATCGTCGGCGAGCAGCATTCTTCGCGCCGCAGCGATTTCGCACGCGACCGGGCGCGCATCCTGCATTCGAGCGCGTTCCGCAGGCTCGCCGCCAAGACACAGGTGCTGTCGCCGGCCGACCTCGACTTCGCTCGCAACCGCCTCACGCACTCGCTCGAGGTGGCCCAGGTCGGTCGCGAGCTCGCTACGAGCCTGGGCCTCGATCCCGACGTGGTCGACACGGCCTGTCTGGCACACGACCTCGGGCATCCGCCGTTCGGCCACAACGGCGAGCGCGCACTGGCCGACTGGGCGGCCGATATCGGCGGGTTCGAGGGCAACGCTCAGAGCCTGCGTATTCTCACCCGGCTCGAACCGAAGGTCGTCTACGCCGACGAGACGAGCGCGGGGCTGAACCTCACGAGGGCGAGCCTCGATGCCAGTTGCAAATACCCGTGGACGATCGAAGACGCCATCGGCGACCCGAGCGGCCGCGCGAAGTACGGCGTGTATCCCGAAGACGCCGCCGCATTCCAGTGGCTGCGCCAGGGGGCGCCCGCGGGCCAGAAATGCATCGAGGCCCAGGTCATGGATCTCAGCGACGACATCGCGTACTCGGTGCACGATTTCGAAGACGCCGTCCTCACCGGCTACATCGATGTGGGCGCCCTGGGTGCCCGGGCCGACCACGACGACCTCGTCGCGGCGATCTCGTCGTGGGTCGGCGGTGAATTCGGGCGCGACGAACTGTCGGCGGCGTTCGACGAACTGACCTCGCTCGAGATCTGGCTCGACGGCTGGGACGGGTCGCGGCGAGCACAGGGACGGCTGAAGAACCTCACGAGCCAGCTCATCGGCCGCTTCGCCGGGCGGTCGACGACCGCCACCCGCGAGGCATACCCGGCCGACGCGATCGCCCGATTCGGCGGAAGCGTCGTCGTTCCGCGGGCGGTCCAGGCGCAGATAGCCGTGCTCAAGGGCATCGTCGCCGCGTACGTGATGGCGAGCGACTCGCGACAGCCGCTCTATGTCGAGCAGCGCGCCATCATCACCTCGCTGGCCACCGAGTTGCTGCGCCTGGGCGAAGGCGCACTCGAGGTGGCCTTCGCGGCCGACTGGCGCGACGCATCCGATGATGCCGCGCGCAAGCGGGTCGTCGTCGACCAGGTCGCCAGCCTCACCGACCAGTCTGCGATCGCCTGGAGCAGGGGACTGCTCGGCTGATGGCTGGACTGATTCTGCGGCGCGACATCGACGAGGTACGCTCGCGCATCAACCTGGGCGACGTGGTCGGAGAGTACGTCACGCTGAAGAGCGCCGGTGTGGGTTCGATGAAGGGCCTCTGCCCGTTCCACGACGAGCGCAGCCCGAGCTTTCACGTGCGACCGCAGGTGGGGTACTACCACTGCTTCGGCTGCGGCGAAGGCGGCGACGTCTTCACCTTTTTGCAGAAGATGGACCACGTGTCGTTCAGCGAGGCCGTCGAGCGCATGGCTGCACGCATCGGCTTCGAGTTGCACTACGAAGACGGGGGAGCCCCGTCCGACTATTCATCCAGGGCGCGGCTGCTGGCGGCCAACGACGCCGCTCGCGAGTTCTTCATCGAACAGCTCACCACTGCAGATGCCGAGGTCGGTCGACGATTCCTCGGAGAGCGGGGTTTCGATTCCTCGGCGGCCGAGCGCTTCGGGGTGGGGTTCGCCCCGAAAGGCTGGGACATCCTCGGCAAGCACCTCAGGGCCAAGGGATTCACCGCCGAAGAGCTGAGCGCGGCGGGTCTCACCAGCACGGGCGAACGCGGAAGCTACGACCGTTTCCGGGGCCGGCTCATCTGGCCCATTCGCGACCAGACCGGCCAGACCGTCGGCTTCGGGGCGCGGCGCCTGCTCGACGACGACAAGGGCCCGAAATACCTGAACACGCCCGAGACTCTCGTCTATCACAAGTCGCAGGTGCTCTACGGGCTCGACCTCGCCAAGCGTGACATCGCCCGCAGTCACCAGGTCGTGATCGTCGAGGGGTACACCGACGTTATGGCCTGCCACCTCGCCGGAGTCACGACCGCCGTCGCCACGTGCGGCACCTCGTTCGGAGTCGACCACATCAAGGTGATGCGTCGCGTGCTGTCCGACGACACGGCGGGCCTCGGCGAGGTCATCTTCACGTTCGACCCCGACGCGGCGGGCCAGAAGGCCGTGCTGCGCGCGTTCAGCGAGGAGCACCGATTCGCAGCCCAGACCTACGTTGCCGTCGCGCCCGACGGCCTCGACCCGTGCGACCTTCGGCTCGGCCGCGGAGACGACGCGGTGAGACGTCTCGTTTCGGGCAAGAAGCCCATGTTCGAGTTCGTTCTCAAGCAGCGCCTCTCGACCTTCGACCTCAACACCGTCGAGGGCCGCGTGGCTGCGTTGCGCGCGGCAGCTCCCGTCGTGGCCGACATCCGCGATCCGTCGATTCGTCCGGGGTACGCACGGGAGCTCGCGCGGCTGCTCGGCATGGACCTCGGCGAGGTCGGTCGGGCCGTGGATGCCGCGGGCAGGTCGAGCGAGCACGCCGCGTCTCGCGAACTCGAGTCGCCCCGACTGGCCCCGGCCGCGGAGGGCGGGCCGGCATCCATCACCTCGCTCGAGGTGGCGCCGCCCGTGGCGATCTCACTCACGAGCCTGCCGAGCACCACGGCCACCCGTCTCGAGCGCGACGCCCTGATGGCCATGCTGCAGTTTCCGAACGACGTCGGCAAAGACCTGCTGGCGCGCGGAACGGCGGTCGCCTTCAGCAATGGAGCACTCGCGGCGGTGCGCGACGCGATCGCCATGCGCCTCAATTCTTTCGACAGGCCCGACTGGGCGGCGATCATCCAAGAGACGGTTCCCGACCCGGTGAAGACCCTGGTGGCCCAGCTCGCCGTGGCGCCCGTGCCCGAGCGGCCCGAACGCGAGCTCTATGTCTACCTTCAGCAGGTGGTGCTGTCGCTCGTCGAACGCGACCTGGTGCGTCGCAAAGAAGAACTGCTCGGCCAGTTCCAGCGCACCGACGTCACGACGCAGCCCGAGGAGCACCGCTCGCTGCAGCGTCAGCTCATGCAGGTCGAGGCCGACAGGCGCGCGCTCCGCGAATGACGTCGAGAGACGAGCCCGATCGTGTAACGATCCGGTAAACATGTGCGCAGTCGATCTCTGTCGGCCCAAGGACAGTTCGCCCGCTCGGGTATGACTGGGATACAGCAATCACGGTCTGCCCCGATTCCGGGAACATCTGTGTCTGAAAAATCACTTGAGAGAGGTAGACGGATATGACATCCGCATCCACACGCACGACCCGGGTCGTCGCGTCGCTCGCCGGAACAGCAGCGGTGGCCCTCGTGCTCGCCGGATGCTCCGGCGGTTCGACGGGCGGCAGCACCAGCGGCAGTGCTATCACGATCGGCACGACCGACAAGGTGACCGTGCTCGACCCGGCCGGTTCGTACGACAACGGTTCGTTTGCCGTGATGAACCAGGTGTTCCCCTTTTTGATGAACACGCCCTACGGCACCCCCGATGTCGAACCCGACATCGCCGAGTCGGCCGAGTTCACCGCGCCGACCGAGTACACCGTCAAGCTGAAACCCGGCCTCACGTTCGCCAACGGCAACGACCTCACCTCGAGTGACGTGAAATTCACGTTCGATCGCCAGGTCGCGATCAACGACGAGAACGGTCCCGCGTCGCTGCTCTACAACCTCGACTCGGTCGCCGCTCCCGACGACACCACCGTCGTCTTCACCCTCAAGTCGGCAGATGACCAGGTATTCCCGCAGATCCTGTCGAGCCCGGCCGGCCCGATC